>JBOGUE010000120.1:0-3020 GCA_050695955.1 Thermomicrobiales bacterium
GGTCAGGGACGACGCGTCGTGCTCTCCCTGACCCCCGACTCCTGACTCCCGACCCCTCGACAGGAGACCACCATGGCCCAAATCATCCCCATCCCCACCGCCTGGACGGAGGAAGGGACGGCCGGCGTGCCTGCCTGGGATCGTGAGCGGTATGCTCGCTATCTCAAAGCGACGGCCTTCTACGACGGCGACCAGTGGATTGCCCGCCGCCGGCGCGGCGAAACCCGCCTCACCGTCAACTACGCCCGGGCGCTCGTCCGCAAAGTCGCCAGCTACGTCTTCCCCGCCCCCGTCACCTTTTCGGTGCCCAGTGCCGAGTACTCAGTGCCCAGTGCCGAGTACCCGGTGCCCAGCCGTTTCCGCAAAGCTGCTCAAGAAATGGACAAGGCTTCCCATAAGACACTGGGCACTGGGCACTCGGTACTCGGTACTGAAGAGGCGGCGCGGCGGGCCGAACGTGCCCTGGCCGACGTCGTCGCCACCAATGACTTGGCCCATCTCGACGTCGAGCTGTGCGTCGAGGCGTCGGTGCTTGGCGACGCGGCCGTGAAGGTGACCTGGGACCCGACAACCCGGCAAGTCGTCGTCGCCGCCGTCGATCCCGCCACCCTCTCCGCCGTCTGGCGGCCGGACAACCCGCGCCTGGTCGACGAGGTGACGCACCGTTATCTTCTGACCGGCGCGGCGATCCCGCGGGTGTTGGGACCAGGTATCGACACCGCCGGCCTCGAACGCGGCCGCACCTATCGCGTCATCGAACGGTGGACGCCCGCCCGCTGGACCGTCGAGGTCGCCGGCCAGGTTGTGCGCGACGACCCGAACCCGTACGGTTGGATCCCCTATGTCGTCGCCGCCAACAACCCCCGCCCCCACGAGTTCTGGGGCGAGTCGGATCTGGTCGACCTCTACGACATCTGCCGCGAGCTCAACGCCCGGCTCAGCGTCCTCGCCCGCGTCCTGGAACTCTCCGGCGCCCCGATCGCGGTGTTGGAGAACGTCGACGGCTCCGAGGGGATCGCCGTCGGCCCAGGGGCCAAGTGGGAACTGCCGGAGGGAGCGAAGGCGTATCTGCTCGACCTCCTCGGCGGCGGCGGTGTCCATCTCCACATCGATTACGTCAATCTGCTCTATCGGGCGCTGCACGACCTGAGCGAAACGCCGCGCACCGCCTTCGGCGACTCCGGCCGGACGATCTCCGGCGCGGCGCTGGAAGTGGAAGTGCAGCCGTTGGTCCAGAAGGTCCACCGCAAGCGCCGGATGTGGGAGGGTGTCTTTCGCGAGCGCAACGCCCGCATCCTCGACCTGCTGGAACGCTTCGGCGGTCTCGACCTCGGCGGCCTCCGCCGGACCACCACCATCTGGCCCAACGTCCTTCCCAGCGACACTGACAGCGCCGTCCGCAACGCCGTCCAGCTCGTCGCCCACGGCATCCATTCCCGCCACACCGCTATCGCCACCCTTGGCGGCGACGACCCCGACGGCGAGCTGGCCCGCGTCATCGACGAGCTATCAGCTTTCAGCGCTCAGCCATCAGTCCTCGCCGTCGTTCCCGCGCTCCCACGCACGCAAGAAGTCGCTGGCTGACGGCTGACGGCTGACGGCTGACGGCTGACGGCTCAAAGGAGCCCCCATGACCACCCGACTCGACTTGCGCACCACCCTTCGCCGTCGCCTGGAGGACACTGGCATTACCCCGCTCTGGGACGACGCCGCGCTCAACGACGCCCTGGCCGACGCCGTCCGCCACTACGGCACGCGTTTTCCGAAGGAGGCGACGACGACCGTCATGGTCCCGGCCGGATCGACGTCGATTCCGGTGACCCCACCGATCCCGACCGAGCGGGTGCTGCGTCTGTTCGACGACGAGGGCGCCTACGTTCCCCGGCAGACGGCCTTCGCGCCGGAAACAGGGGTCTTTGCCCAATCCTGGCGCTGGTGGAACTCCTCCTTGAACCTGACCCAAGCCCCGGCGACGACGGGGAACTGGACGGTCGAACACCTGACCGGCCGCTCGCTGCCGGCAGACGACGTCACCGCGGTCGACCTCATCCCCGGCGACGAGGAGATGGTGACCTTGCTCGCCACCGTCACCGCATTGCGCCGCCGCACCGTCGAGGACGCCAAACGCGGATCGGACCGCTCCGCCGCTTCCGTCGCCGCCATCGCCGACCGCGCCGAGCGGGCCGCCTCCTGGCTGATCGCGGCCCGGCGACGACGCGCACACGGCGGCTGGCTCGCCTAAACGGTGTTGACGTGGACAGTGACGTTGCCCATGATTGGAGCGACGCACACGATTGGAGGACGCCATGCCAAGCTTGCCTCGGCTCGTTACCGCGGCGGAACTCGACGACTATCCCGACGACGGGAAGCGCTACGAGGTCATCGGCGGGCAACTCTACGTGTGGACGACTCCCATGAGGGAGCACCAGGAGCTATCAGGTCGCCTCTTCTACCAGGTCTACAAGAGCGCGGAGTCGTCTCATTGGGGAAAGGCCTACTTCTTGCCGGTCAATGTCCGCTTCTCGGATTACGACCAGGTCCAGCCAGACATCATCGTCCTTCGCACGGACCACGATGGTGTCTACCGCGGCAACACCGTCTTCGGCCCGCCAGACGTGGTTATCGAAATCCTCTCGCCGCCGCATCAAGCCTTTGACGAAGTCGAGAAGTTCCGGCTCTACGAGACGAACGGCGTTCCCGAATACTGGATCGGCGACCCCGACCTCCCCAACCTCCGCCTCTTCGCCCTCCGCGACGGCGTCTACGTCCCCATCCCGCCCGAAAGCGGCCTTCTCCGCTCCACCGTCGTCCCCAACCTCACCGTCGACCCGGAAAAGCTCCTGGCCAACCTCGGCCAATAACGGCCCTCACCCCAGCCTAACGGCCCCCACTCCCAGCCCCTCCCCCGAACCGCGAGGGAGGGGAGCACGGGACGCTTGCGTGGAGACGGCGGCTCCCCCTCCCCCTCGCGCATCGGGGGAACGGGGGCGGGGGGGATAGGGGGCCGTTTCGTCCCGCCC
>JBOGUE010000121.1:0-1511 GCA_050695955.1 Thermomicrobiales bacterium
GCTCACCGTCGTGGACCCATCGGCCGAGATGGTCTCAAGCACCCCGAATCTGATGGCCGATTGGTCCTCCAGGTCGATAAGCGTCGCCGGATCGACGGGGAAGAACTGCATGTCGGGGTCCTGTGTCTCCGGGTCTGAAACGTAGAGTGCGCCAGATTGTGGCGTCTGCCAGTTCGGTACGCCGGCCTGGGACGATGGCAGTGCCAGGCGGTAGGCGGCATAGGCGGTGAGGAGTGCCAAAACGAGAATGGCGGCGGAGGCCAGTTCTGCTCCCGGCCACCAACGCCGAGCGCGAACGGTTGGACGCACAGGCTGGTCGCGGCGAATTGTCGGCTCCCGGCCGGTGAGTGCATTCGTCCACCCGTGGCTGTCGTCTCGCCGTACTGGTTGTGCAATGGACTGGTGGCTCATGGCGGCCCTCCACATCTGGTCTTTCGCGGCCAGCGTCAGAGCGAATCCGTCGTCGAGCATGCGAAGGCGGCGAATTGTCCAGGCGAGCCCTGTATCCTCGTCGTCCGGCACAATTGGTTGGCCGGCAAATGCCGCGTCCAGGGAGCGATTGAACCGGTCGAGCGATGCGTGGTCAGATGCCATCACAGGTTCCTCTCACCTCCGCGATATCAGGTGCCGCAGGCGGGCGAAGGCGCGAAATTGACTGCTCTTGACGGCGGAGAGACTGCATCCCAGCGCCTCGGCGATCTCCACACCTGTCAGCCCCGCCAGACGCAACTCCACGATCCGGCGTTGTTCCGCCGTCAGCCGTGCCAGTACCGCCCGCATCTCGTCGCGCTGCTCGGCGAGGAGGGCGGCTTGCTCGGGCGTCGGTGCCGGATCGACGAGGAATGCCGCCGACGCCAGCGGTGCGTCCGGCCCACGTTCCCCATACGTGTCGATCACGACGTGCTGAGCAATGGTGAAAAGCCAGCCGCGAAACGAGCCACCACGGTAGCTTGGCAGAGCCGTCAATGCCTTCGCGAAGACCAAACTCGCGGCATCGGCAGCCGCTTCTGGACTCCCCAGTCGTCGATAACAGTAGCGATAGATGGGATCGGCGTAGCGATCATAGAGCGGGCCGAAGGCCTCGCGGTCGTGCTGTGCCCGCGCCACTAGATCAGCGTCGTCTGGGGCTGACGTTTCCTCCGCCCTATCTGTTGACAGCGGATGGAGACGGACCGCGCCCGGCATGCCACCGCTCCGCGCTTGACTGACGTGCTTCCTCGATCCACCTAGCCCAATAGACGGAATTGTGGCGCGGTTGGTTGCGGGTTGCTCAAAGAATTACCCACCCAAATACAACCGCCGCACGCGCTCATCTGCCAACAACGCCGCGCCGCTGCCGGTGAAGCGGTTGCGGCCGAGTTCCAGGACGTAGCCGCGGTCGCTGATCGAGAGGGACTTGGCCGCGTTCTGCTCGACCAGGAGGAGGGTCATGCCGGCGCGCTTCAGGTCGAGGATCTTCTCGAAGACCAGTTCGACGAACATCGGGGCCAGGCCGAGCGACGGTTCGTCCA
>JBOGUE010000122.1:0-9729 GCA_050695955.1 Thermomicrobiales bacterium
CGCCAGTAGCATCCGAGCAAGCGGCGCTCGACGCCCTGCGGCGCCTGCTGACGGGCGAGGAATGGTGCGACCTGAAGCTGATGGGGCCGGACGGGACTCCGCTGGACGTGCCGCCATCGGTCGTGCAAGCCTTGCGCCAGGTTGTGTCCGCGCTGGCGCGCGAGCGGGTCGTGTTGGTCGATGACCTTCCGGCGGACCTGATGATCCAGCAGGCGGCTGATCTGCTGGACGTGCCGGCGAGCCATCTGGCGCGGTTGATGGAGCAAGGCGAGATTCCGTTCAGGCAGACAGGATCTCACCGTCGGGTCCGGTTCGCGGACCTGATGGCGTACAAGGAGCGGCGCGACGCCGAGCGCCGCGAAGGCTTAGATGAGATGACGCGGATGAGCCAGGAGATGGGACTCTACGATCTGGATCGTCGCCCAAGCGGGCGGCCCGAGTAGATCAGATTGCCGACCATCTCAACGCGTTGATCTTCACAGTGTGTCACTTGTTGCAACCCGGCTTCCGGGATCGGCATGCTGCCCATGAGCGCCACGAGTCGACGGTCGTGGCCGCGTGGATGACTTGACCGGTTGAGGGAGCCATGTCGCACGCAAGTCAAGCTCGATCAGCGATTTCTGCGGTGCTCGATGCGAATGTGCTCTACCCGGCGGCACTGAGAGACTTGTTGCTCCGTTCCGCGGAGCGCGGGCTGTTCCGTCCCCGTTGGAGTGCGCTGATCCTGGAAGAAGTTGCGCGCAACCTCGTTGCGGATGGACGGAGCAACGAGCCGCGGACGCGCCGGATGATCGCGAAGATGCGCCAGCATTTTCCCGGCGCCGAGGTGTCAGTGCCGCTCGAGTTGATTGCGACGATGATGACCGGCACGTGCTCGCCGCGGCAGTTGTCGCCGGCGCGGCTATCATCGTCACCGAAAATCTGCGGGACTTTCCTGCAGATGCACTCGTGCCATACGGTATTGAAGCCCAATCGCCGGATGAATTCCTCGATCAACTGCTTGAGGCCGCTCGCCCGGCGCTCATGACCCAAATCCTCCAAGAACAGGCTGCCGCCCTGAGGCGCCCGCCGCTGACCGTTCCGAACGTTCTCAGTCAGATTGAGCTTCAGGCGCCTCGATTCGTAGCGCGCATTCGCGAGTACCTTCACTGACCGGACAATCGTCTAGCTTTCGAAGTACAACCACGCTTCGCAGCTATCGGGTGGTCTAATAAAATCGGTGAGTGATGAGCGTGATACGGCCGTGATCGGCGTTGCGCCGCGCTGGCTGGACGGCTAGGCTTGGCGACAGCGAAGTGGGAAATGGATCTCATCAGGAGATGGGCAGATGCCCGCTACGATGATTGCGAACGAGAACGAACCGGTTGCGCCGACTGGGGCCGAGCAGACGGCGCTCGATGCCCTACGGCGATTGCTCGCGTGCGAGGAACCGTGCGAACTCAGGCTCACTGGAGCGGATGGAGCATCGCTGGAGGTGCCGCCATCGGTCGCGCGCGTCTTGCGGCAAGCGGTACCGGTGCTGGCGCGGGGGCGAGCCGTGATGGTCGACAACCTTCCGTTGGAGTTGACGATCTACGACGCGGCCGATTTGTTGGGGCTGCGCCCAGAGGACATCGATCGATTGGTGGAGGAAGGGCGGCTGCCGTCTACGCTCGTGCGTGATCGGCCGCGCATTCCGTTGGATGCGTTGATGGCGTACAAGGTCGAATACGACGCGGAGCGGCGGGCCGCGATGACGGAACTGGTTCGCATCAGCGAGGAACTCGGGCTCTACGAAATCGACGAGACGGCGTGAGTGGAGCTCGGGGGAGCCGTCCTCGATGCGAACGTCCTTTTCCCGGTCGTGCTGCGCGATACGCTGCTTCGTGCGGCGGATGCTGGCTACTTTCGGCCATATTGGAATGCCCACATCCTCGCCGAACTCAGCCGAAACCTGATCGCCGACGCCCATTTCAGCGAAGGCAGTGCCGCGCGTCTGATTGCCGCCCTTCGTCGTAACTTTCCACATGCAGAGATAGCCGGCTACGAATATCTCGTTGACAGCCTGACGAATCACCCTCGCGATCGTCACGCGTTGGCGGCCGCGAATCACGCGGGCGCTCCCGTGATCGTTACAGCGAATCTGCTCCACTTTCCGCGAGAGGCGTTGCGACCGCACGGCATTGTCGCCCAATCGCCAGACACATTTCTGATGGATCTGCTTAGCCCTGGACCACGGCGCCTCGTACGCATCATTCGTGAGCAGTCAGCGGACATGCGCCGACCGCCGATGACCGTCGATGAAGCGGTAGACCGGCTAGAGAAACACGCCCCTCGGTTCGGTCGTGAGCTGAGGCGCCACATCGAATGAGATGAGACGCCGACGGTAACGCAATGGCGGCTCGAGCTGTCGCAACAGTTGCGACCCGTTACGATTCGATCACCACCGGAATCTCGACCACGTTCTCGCGGCCGCCGTCGCGGGCGGAGATCTCGTAGGCGATGACGGCGCCGTCGCCGGCGGCGTGTGAGCCGAGGGCGATTTCGACGTCGAAGGCGCCGCGGGTGCCGCTGCCGGAGGTGGCGGTGACGACCTCGTTGGCCACGATCTCGTCGTTGGCGTCGCGGACGTCGATGATGAAGGTCGCCTCGAAGGTGTTGGCGGTGCCCCAGACCCGGATCGGGCTGGAGACGGTGTCGCCGGGAGCCGGGGACTCGACGAAGATCAGCGGGGTAACGTCGTCGAAGTCGACGCGGCCAACCGGCTCGTCGAGCGCCACGTCGCCGATTCTGTCGACCGGTTGGCCGTCGATCGCGAAGGCGACCGTCTCGATCGTCGGGAATTGGGTCAGGGTATAGACGACCTGGGCCACGCGGGCGCGGAGGATATCGCCCTCAGGCTCGTCCTCGAACTGGATGAATGGCCGCGAGAGGTCGACCGTGACGATCTTGGTTTCGCTCTCCAGGGCTAGGTCGATCAGCTCGGTCTCCGCGGGGATGGCGGTCGAGAGGCCGGCGTCTTCCTCGTCCTCGGTCGGGCCGGCGAGCAGCTCGCGCAGCGCGGCGGCGGCGACGGCCTTGTCCGCGGGGATCGCGATCTCGCGGTGGGCCGTGCCGATTGTGGGATCGCCGCGTTCGGTCTCGCGCAGGAAGTAGGCGGAGAGGGTCATCGTCCGCTCGCCGGCTTCGGGCGACTGCGCCGCCGCGACGGTCAATCCGGTCGCCGCCAAGACGACGGCAAGCGCCGCGAGGAGCCAGCGCGTGGGGGCGGCATGGTGTCGGAGCATCATAGTCATGGTCCTCCCGCGTCGAGCGTTCGTGGGGCGGGCGGGGCTGTCCGTACTGTACTCCGGTTCGGCGGTTCGCTGCTCCTGTGACGTTTGACCGCGGGCAACGGTTTCCACCCCGGCGGCGTGTGATCACGGTTCCAGGCGAAGAATGCCGTCCTCCTCGACCGCAACGACCACGTTGTCGAGGCCGGCGTTCACCTTCTCTAGGAAGAGGACCATCACCCAGCGCGCTGGTTGGTCGAGAAAGGCCATAGAGGGCGCCAGCAAAGCCTGTGCCGGCGTCGTGGCGCGGAGGAAGCCGGCGGTGGCCCGGGCGATCGCTCCATCGAGAAAGCAGGCCGGCGCGTTGGACAGCGACAGGACCTCCGCGGCACGCGCATCGCGCAGATCGAAGAGGGCGTCGAGCTGCAGGCCGAGATGGTAGATCCGCCGTGCGGACAGGCGTGCGCCGATCGCCGCGTCGCGATCCTCCTGCAGATGCCGCGCAACCTCGCCGACAAGGACGGCGTGGTCGCTGGCGAAGTAGAGCGTCGGTTCCCCGAACCGGTTCCAGCGATTGACACGGGAGCGGGCCGCGAAACGGGTGTCGAGGACGGAATAGGGCGAGTCGACGGGGATGTGGCGACAGACCGTGCCGGACCAACCGACGATCAGGTCCGCGATTGCGGCTGGCATCTAGAAGCCGAGGCCCTCATAGTCTTGGACGATGGCGGAGATGACTCGCTCGATGTCGCCGATCTCGATCAGCTGCAACGCCGTCTTGCCGTCAAAGACGGGCATCGGCGTGACCAGGAATTGCTCGAACCCCGCGGGCGAGTAGACCAGCTTGCCAAGGGCGGTCATCTCCGCGATCTGGGCCAGCCGCTGGCGCGATGTTCGGCTGGCGGGCGGCGCGTCGCGCGTTTCCCATCGCTCAACCGTCTTGGCGCTGACGTCGAGCAGGCGCGCCATGCGCTCGCGGGACAAATGGAGCTCCCGGCGCAACCGCACGGGCGAGAGATCGACGATAGTCGGCATCGGGGCGATCATAGTCGCTGCCTCCTCCCACGCATGGTAGCATAATGTCCTGACATTTGTCGGGACTTTTGCATTCATTGCTTGGGCAGGCAGCACACCACGTCGCTTGGTCTTTCTGCCATGCACACGAACGGTTCTTACGTGGTCGGCAAGGATCGTATGATGACTGACGCTGAAGCGCACCACCGTCCCACTCTGTCACAACATCCGGAGAAGATCGACGTAGATCGCGTCGATCCAACGCTGCTTCATGCGCTGGCGCGCATTCCCGTACGGGATGGGCGCGTGCTGCGCGTAGTCTACAATCATGCTGTTACGCCCTGGCGCATCGTTACCGTGTATTTCGACCGAACGCAGAGGCAAAAGCGATGAAGGTGCATTTCGACCCGGAGGCCGATGCCCTCTATCTTCGGCTGGACGATTCGCCAATCATTGAGTCGGAGGAAGTCAGCCCGGGAGTGGTGTTGGACTTCAACGAAGAGCAACAGGTTGTTGGCGTTGAGATACTGCGCGTGCAAGAGCGCGTCCCGCAAGCGAAGCTGAAGCACATCGAATTCGAGGTCGCCTAGCGTGACGACTGGCGTCCCATCCGATCGCGCATCGGAGCAACAAGAGGCCAACGTCGCGAAGCGTCCGTCGAGTCATGCGGCACATTCGTTTGCTGATCGGTTGCAGGCCGCGCTGACGCGACGGGCCGTGGTGCGGGGTGGGGCGGTGGCCGGGTTGGGCGTGCTGGCGAGCGGGGCAGTGTTGGCGCGGGCGCAGCCGGGGGTGTCGGATATCGTCGATCAGGCGATCACGATCGAGGCGTTCGTGGTCACCTTGCTGGGGGTGGCGCGCGACCGCGGGCGGCGGCTCGACCTCTCCGACGAGGATGTCCGCTTCCTGCGCGCGGCGCAGTGCGAAGACGAAGCGCACTACCACTTCTTCCAAGCAGCGGGCGGCACACCGGCGACGGAGACCTTCTCCATCGCCAACGCGACCTTTGTCGACCGCGAGACCTTCTTCCGGGCGCTGGTCGAGGTGGAGGCGCTCTGCATCGGGGCCTACATGGCGGCGGCGCGGCAGTTCGCGGCGGTGGGCGACGGGCGGCTGGTCGAGATCGCCTACCAGTTCGGCGCGGTCGAGGCGCAGCACCTGGCGCTGGCGAAGGCGCTGCTCGGCGAGCGGCTGCCGGCCGACCGCGCCTTCGCGCGGTGGCGCTTCCGCGATACCGGCGAGGCGGTGGCGGCGCTGACCGGCCTCGGCTTCATCGGCGGCGGCGGCAAGAAGTACGACTACCCCGGTCCGGTCGATCGGATCTGTCGCGGCGTCTTCGGCCTGGTGCCGGAGACGACCGACGACCAGGAACCGGACCCGGCAACGCCGGTCGCGACGCCGACCGGATGATAGCGGTCGGTGGTGGCGAAAACGGCCGTTTCTGAGGCGGATCGCCGGATCAAACGTGGAGCGCGGCATTCGATCGCCCAGAACGCCGGTGAGGCTCGAACCGAGATGGCCAAAACGACCAAAGACGTATGGTGATTCTTGGCACAAGAGCGCCCGGACGGATCAACCATCCGGGCGGTCTCTTTTACCCTCGTCCGCCGGTCAGTCGCTGGCGCCGTCAACGAAGGTGATGAGCCCACGGCCGCCCTCGCCGACGACGTTGTTCGGGATGGCGAGCCATTCCGCCTCCGGATCGTCGAGCGACAGCAGGTAGCGGACGCGCCCTTCGTCCTCCTCGCCTTTCAGCGAGAGCATGGCGCCGTCGGGCGACAGGAAGACGTTCGCCGTCAGGAACGCCTCGGAGAGCAAGCCGTCCGGCGAGGCCACCCGCTCCATCGCCAGACCGTCCGCACCGGCGGTGAAGGAGTAGATGTGCTGCGTTCCCAGCGCGATCACTTCGACGTGGCCATCTTCAGAGACGCTGATCGATTTGGGACCGATGGTCGGCAGCGTGCGGGGCGACACCCGCACCGTCGGCGCGTCCGCGATCTCCCCGATCTGGTCTCCCGAAACCGGGTCGAACACTTGGTACGCCAGCGTCTCCGCATCCGCGTCGTCCCATTGGAACATCACCAGCGCGCCGGCGTCGCTGATCCAGCCTGCCCACGTGCTCACGTCCATGCCCGCGAACTCGTGGACCGTGCCGGTCTCGACGTTGACGGAGTAGACGACGTCTCGCGCCGTCTGATCGGCGCGAGCGTCGGAGCCATGATCCATGTGCGTTGCGGCGACGACGACATTCGGGTCCCACGCGGTTTGCAGGGTGTAGAGCTGGTCGTCGGCCTCGAAGACCGTCTCCGGTTCTCCAGAGCCGTCGATTGAGAGCGTCTGCAGCGTGGAGCCGGCGAGGTAGGCAACCGCGCTGCCGTCCTGGATCCAGGCGACGAACGGGTTGTCCATGCGCTCGATCTCCGCCGAGGCCGCGATTTCCACGCCGTCGGACGTGTCGATCACGCCGTACCGGTACGACTCGGCGACGACGTCCCCCTCGCCCAAGCTGACCACCGCCGCGTGCGAGCCATCCGGGGAGAGCGAGATCGCGCTGATCCTCGGCAGCGACTCCGGAACCGTCAGCCACGTCGCGTCGTCAAACGAGGAACCGAGGAGGAGCAGGTCGCCCGGCGCGTCGAGATCGGTCATCAACGTACCACCCGTTCCGTTAGCAGCATAGGGGTGGACGAAGCCAACGGTAAGCGTACCGTCGTCGGCCGGTTTGGACACGATCACGGTAGCGTCTGCCGGAGCGGAGCCACCTGCCACCTCACTGAACGGGCGAACCTCCATGGTGCGGAGGTCGGCGATTACCAGTGAGGTGGGGTCGTCCGCTGAAGGGCCGATCACCCATGGGCTGCCGTTCTCATCCGCGTGCGACACGTGTATCTGGTTCGCGGACTGACCGAAGGTAACCATCTCCCCAGTGACGATGCTGACATAGGATGGCTTCGAAGAGGCGAGATCGTCGGTGCCCGGCGGCAGAATCTGGACGCTGACCGTGCCCGGCCACGGACCCTGCCACACGGAGACGACGTTCTCCGCCAGCACCACGCTCTCCTCCCCCTCGCAGCCGAGCTTGAGATCGCCCCGGGGATCGACGCTCGTGCGGTCGTACTGGACGACGTACAGGGACGTTGTCGTGATGGGGGATTCGTCCTCGGCCAGATCGGTGATGATCGGGATGTCGCCGCCGAGGTCGCAGTCCGTCAGCGCATCGGCCGTCGTGACCGGGGAGGAGACGACGGCGGGCGCCTCGCCCGCTGCCGGCGTGGACGGTTGCAGCGCCACGGCCGGGACGGTCGCCGTATCTCCGTCGTCGCCGGAGGAACCGAAGTCACTGGCAGTCATCCAGGTGGCGATGCCGACGAGGACGACCAGAAGCACGAGCGCGACGTTGGCGGCGCCGGTCCACATCATCCGGCGGTAGGGCAGGCGTGTCGGATGGCGGGGGATGATGCGGGAGCGCGGGGAGTCCCCATTCGGCATCGAACCCCAGGGGTTGCTTGGGGCGGGTTTCGCCGCCGATGTGGTCGAACGCATGATGTCCTCCCAGATGGTTGCTTTGAGTGAGGCTGGCATGGCCGCGGGGCTGGCCGCGGAGACACGCAACGCCCGGTGGACGCGGAGAGCGGTTGCCTCGAGCGCGTCGCGGGGCGGCGGAGCCTGCCCGCTGGCGATGCGGTCGCCGTAGCTGAAGAGGGCGTCCTCGCCCGAATCATGGAGTGGAATGTGCCTGTCGCTCATGAGTTCATGTCCTGCCCTGGGCTTCGTTCGCCAAGGAGCTCGCGAAGCCGCAGGTGCGCGCGATGGTTTGCGGTCTTGACCGCCGCGACGCTCATGTTCAGCACCCCGGCGATCTCGGCGCCTTTCATGCCGACGGCCCGCAACTCCACAATCTGGCGCTGCGTGTCGGGCAGGTGCGCCAGCGCCTGCTTGATCCGTTGTCGCTCGACCGCCGCGATCGCGGATTCCTCCGGGGATCGCTCCCGATCGACAAGCCAGGGTTGCGCCGCCTCCGCGTCGAGCGGCGTCGTCGGACGCGCCTTGCGCGCCTCGTCAATGACGACGTTGCGTGCGATTGTCATGAGCCAGGAGCGGAAGGTGGTGCCGTCCCCGCGCCGTTCCGGCCGAAACGTCGGCAGCGCGGCGATCGCCTGCGCAAACGTCTGGCTGGTGGCGTCCGCGGCCCGCTCCCGATCCCCGAGCCGGCTGAGCGCGTAGCGCCAGACGAACTCGACATAGGCCTCGTAGAGCGGCGCGAAGGCGGCGGGATCGCACCGGGCGCGGGCGATGTGCTCGATCTCCCAGGCGGCCGCCGGTCCGGCGCGGGCCGGCTCGGACGTGCCGATCGCTGACTGATGTTTGCCGCGATCGGCGGTCACTGTTCCTCCACTCATGGTCCGGGCCGTCCTCGTATCGCTGGTTCATGCCATGCATGGGCCGGTTGGGGATCCCATCGGGATGTGCACATGGCGTAAACGTGGCGTCGCGCAAATGGTTACAGATCGGGTGGACGTTGGCTTGTGGCGCCGATCGGACTGATGGCGCCATGGGAGGAGGTGGGATGGTATCGCAATCGCATCAGGGAGGCGATGGCGCGGTGCGAGTCGGTAGCTTCCGAGGGAGGTGGAGCGGATAGCCGAGGAGGTTCTCCGTCGCGCACCTTTGGGAGGGGTATGAGGACTGTCCCAGAAACGGCCCATTGTGGGCGACGCCGGTCGCCTCTACACTTGACGTGGGAAGAACCGGGGGAGCGGTAACGGCGGGTGGGGCGCCGGCGCCGTGATGCTGATGCGTGCGGCCGCGACCCCGCGACTGATCTCCGTGGCCCGCACCGGACCGGCAACCCGCGCCGCCGGGGATGACCCCGCGTGCAACGGGAGCGACGATGCGGGACGACACCACGGGCGAGCAGACGGACGAACCGGCCGCGGCGGGCGGCGCTGAGCCGACGCCGCAGGAGTTGCGCCGCCGGCTTGAGCAACGTTTGGGCGGCCGCCCCTTGATGGTCTATCTCGTCCTCCTCGCCGGCGGCGCCGCACTCCTGCTCCTGCTTATCATTGTTTGGATCTCCGCCACCGATGACGATGATGGCGAGCGCCCGGCCTGCATCCCCGTCCGGCAGAACGAGGCGGTGGATATGATTCGCGCCGGTCAGGTCAAGCGCATGGACGTCGTACACGCGCAGGACCGCCCGGAGGCCGGGCCAGCGATCGTGCGGCTGGAGCTCAACGATGAAAGGTGTTTCCAGTTGCCGGAGGGAGCCGACCACCTCGAAACCCTGTTCGTCGTCCTGGGCGCGGGCACGTACTTCAACGAGTATGCCGAGCAGCGGATCGATATCCGGTATCCGGAGCAGCCATTGCCGAGCAGCTTGCTCGTGACCTCGACGCCCGAGCCGACTGTGCCGCCGACACCGACCGCAACCGCGACGGCGCGGCCGGCCAGCCCGACCGCGGTC
>JBOGUE010000123.1:0-2319 GCA_050695955.1 Thermomicrobiales bacterium
TGTGCGGCCCAGCGACGGGCAAGGCCGACCAGACCAACCCCATCGGATCGGTCACGGCGTAGGTGCCTTCGCGCGGCGGCCGCGTCGTGAGATCGACCGCGCCGTGGTGGTCCGCCGCGAAGACCGCTTCGGCCGTCCACGGTTGGAAACCGTCGTGGAGTTCGCCGCGCAGAGTGACGACCTCGCCCGGCGCCAAACCACTCAATCGGACCGCGAACGGCGCGTCGACCGGTACGGGATTGGGCGTTACGTCGAGTCGAATCGACGAGGGGCGGTACGGCCAGCGAGCGTTTGGGTTCGTCGGCCACGCCGCGGCGCGATGATGACCGGTGATGGTGGAGGCGCCGGCCACGACCGCCGCCGATCTGAGGAAGGCGCGGCGCGAGAGGCGAAAGCCCGTGCGGTGATTCATTTTCTGCTCCGGGTGCGCCGATGCGGGAGACATCGACTCCAATCTACCACTTGGACTGGCTGTTGGCCTCGTGGTCGTGTTTGGGCAGGTGATAGGATTGGGATGCGGGTATCGAGTGTTCGCGTCGGCGACATGACGCGGCCTCCAAGGAGACGACCGGCCATGGTGATGACCAAGCTCGCGACGGCGGAGGATCTGGCCGCGCTTCCTGACGACGGCTTTCATCGATACGAGCTGATTCGGGGGGAGATACGCGAGATGTCGCCAGCTGGAGGGGATCACGGACGGTTCGCGGCGCGTATGGCGGCGCCGCTGTTCAAGCTCCAGGAAGACGGCATCGGCGAGGTACTGATTGCTGATACGGGGTACTTTCTCGAACATGATCCCCAAACTGTCCTGGCACCGGATGCGGCCTTCATGCTTGCTGATGACCTTCGACCGACTGGTCAGGAACGGGGGTTTGTGCAATCGGTGCCCGCGCTCGTGGTCGAAGTCGTCTCGCCGTCGGAGTCGATGCGCGAGGTGTTGGAGAAGGTCGATATCTATCGCCGGGCGGGCGTGCGGTTGATCTGGGTGGCGTTTCCGCGGACCAAGACCATGCTGGTTGACGGAGTCGGCCGCGAACGGCAGACGTTCGGCGTTGGGGATACGCTCGACGGCAGCGAGGTGTTGCCGGGGCTGCAATTGGCGGTGGCGGACGTTTTTCGCTGACGGCGCGCTCCATGTCATTGGACCGCACGGCCGGGATACCCGGCTGACGGCAGCGTGATCTTACGAGGCAGGGCACTCCATGGCGACGCCGACGCCTGCTGACGACGCCAATCTCCGGCGGCTCAATCCCCTGCCCCGCGTGGACCGCGAGCGCGCGCCCACACTGCCCCACGCGCTCACGCCGCTGATCGGGCGGGAGAATGAGGTCGCGCAACTGACGGCCCTGTTGCGCGGTGGCGACGTCCGGTTCCTGACGTTGGTTGGTCCCGGCGGGGTGGGCAAGACGCGGTTAGCCCTGGCGGTTGCGCGCGAACTCGCCGGCGCCCCTGCACGCAGTTCAGAGCTTGCCGTCCCGAGAGCCCGCCATCCCGAGGAATCGAGGGATCGGAGAGCGGGGAACCGAGGGATCGAAGGGAGGGGGCAGGCGTTCGCCGACGGCGTCGTCTTCGTTCCGCTCGCGCCGGTGCGCGATCCACGATTGGTCGCGGTGACGGTGGCGCGGGCGCTCGACCTCCGCGAGACCGACGATCGTCCCGTGATCGACCTCTTACGGGCATACCTGCGCGAGCGCGAATTGCTGCTGGTGTTGGACAACTTCGAGCATGTCAACGCGGCGGCGGCGATCGTCCACGACGTGCTCGTCGCCTGCCCACGCCTGAGGATCCTGGTCACCAGCCGCGAGCGGCTCGGCGTGACTGGCGAGCGCGACATGCGTGTTGCGCCCCTGGCGCTGCCTGACCGCGCTCCCGTGTCCTCCGCCGAGCGCCTGACCGACGCCGCGGCCGTCCGTCTGTTCGTCGAACGTGCGCGGGCGGTGAATAGTGATTTTCGGCTCACCGAGACGAACGCCGTGGCCGTGGCCGAGATCTGTCAGCGGCTGGACGGCCTGCCGCTGGCCATCGAGCTCGCGGCGGCGAGAAGCGCAATCCTGCCCCCGGCGGCGTTGCTGGCGCGCCTGGCGCTACGGTTGCCGATGTTGACAGGCGGGCCAAAGGATGCCCCGCCGCGCCTGCGCACGATGCGCGACGCCATCGCCTGGAGTCACGACCTTCTCTCCCCGGAGGAGCAGGCGCTCTTTCGGCGGTTGGCCGTCTTTGTCGGCGGCTTCAGCCTGGACGCCGTCGAGGCGGTCGTGAGTGCCGAGTGCCGAGTGCCGAGTGCCCAGCCGGGGGATGCGGATGGTGGTGCTCAGCGCG
>JBOGUE010000124.1:0-3234 GCA_050695955.1 Thermomicrobiales bacterium
CGTCAACAACGATCGTCACAAACAACAACCCTACCCAGGAGAACCCCATGTCCGACAACCAACCCGGTACCGACACAACACACCAACAGAGCCAATGGCAAGAGACCGACTCCGCCCACTTCATCGACCTCGGCCGCATCTACACCCCCCGCCGGGACGAACTCGCAGAGGCCTTCTGCGACATCATCCCGGCAGTGGAAGACGAGGCATTCACCGCCGTCGAGATCGGGACGGGCGACGGGTGGCTCAGTGAGGCGATCCTGCGCCGCTACCCACATATGCGGATGATCGGCCTCGACGGCTCGGCGACGATGCTGCACGCCACCGAAGAGCGGCTGGCGCCGTTCGCCGGGCGCTTCGAGCCGCGGCGGTTCCGCCTGGAGGAGCCAGGATGGGTGGCCGCCTTGCCTGATGGGGTACGCTGCGTCGTTAGCAGCCTGGTCATCCATCACCTCGACGGGCCGGGCAAGGCGGAGCTCTTCCGGGATCTGGCCGCAAAGTTGGCGCCGGGCGGGGCGCTGCTGATCTGCGATGTGGTCGAGGCGGCGAACGACTGGGGCCGGCGGCACCTGGCGCGCGCCTGGAATGCCGACGTCCAACGGCAATCGCGCGAAATCGGCGGCGACGACCGCACCTTCCGCGAATTCGTCGCCGACCATTGGAACCTCTACGAGTTCCCCGTGGCCGAGGACGACATCGACCACCCCTCGCCGACCGTCGAGCAACTCCAGTGGCTGGCAGACGCCGGGTTCGCCGGGATCGACGTCTTCTGGGCGCGCGCCGGACACGTCCTGTTTGGCGGGTACACGTCACGGGGGTAGATTGCCGGTTTCAAGCTGACGGACCGCCGCTGCACCTACGCGGGCACGTCGATTCTCCGCTCGCATCCCTTCCGCGAACGAAAGAGCGCCCGGTCCAGAACAACGGTTCAAGCTGGTTCGAGCACGACGACCTCCGTGGCAGACCTCCGGCCGCGCGAGCCATAGAGAGTCACCAAGGCGACCGGCAGGATCAGACCGAGCAGACGGTAGACGGTGCCGTAGCTGTCGAAAAGGGTCAGCGCCAGGCCGCCGCCTGTGGCGCCGAGGGTCGCACCCAGGTTGATGCTGGCCGAGTTGAGGGCCATCACGGCCCCGCGCTCCGAGGGCAGCGAGTCGAGCAGGAGCGCGTTGACGACGAAGTAGAGGATCGCCGCGCCGACGTTGATCGCCGCGACCGCGACGAAGACGGTCCAGAGCCGCTCGACCAGGATCCCGGTCAGCAGCATCGGCACGGTCCAGACGATCATCGCCGCGGCAAAGATGCGCGGCACGGACCAGCGAGCCAGCGCGGCCGGCGCCAGGTTGTTGGCGACGAGCTCCAGCGCGCCCGCCGCGAGGAAGAGGGCGCCGAGCGTCCGCGCGCCGCGCCCGAGGTCATCCTCGACATAGGCGCCGAAGTAGGTCAGCCAGCCCATGTAGACGAGGACGATGAGCGCCATCGTCGTCATCAACCAGACGGTCGGCCGGTGGCCGAGGACGCGGCGGTAGCGGGCCACCACGGACTCTCCCGCGGCGCGAGTCCGTAGCCGGGGCTCACTCGGCAGCAGCCACGTGCTCGCGAAGACGAGGCCCAACGGCAGGAGGAGCGATCCGAACGCCCAGCGCCAGCCCGCCGCGTCCTCGATCTGGGCGATGGCCGGGAGTCCGACGAGGATCGCTGTCGTCACGGCGGAGACGATGATGCCGAGCGCGCGGTTGCGTCGGGCCGGATCGGGAAAGAAGTCGCCGAGGGCGGAGAGACAGTTGGCCACCACGACCGCCCCACCAAGGCCACCCAGAATGCGGCCGGCGGCGAGCCAACCGAAGCTCGGGGCCAGCACGGCGACGAGCGTGGCCAGCATCAACACGGCGGCCTGCGCCCGCAGCCAGTTCACGCGGGAGGCACGATCCATGAAGGGCAAGGCGACAAGGGCCACCAACATTGCCATGATCGCCGCGACCGTGCCCAGTTGCCCGGCCCGCGCAATGGACACACCGAACTCATCGGCAATGGCCGGCAGCAGTGGGCTGATCGCCATCGCGCTCGTGGACGCGGTCAAGGCGGCAAGAAACAAGATGGCAACGGTGATGCGGCTCTGCCGCACGGTGATCGTCATGCCCTTGGCTCCTTCCGCGCCTCAATCCTCACCGCCGGCGTCACCGCGTGGCCGAATGCGCATTGAAACCCGGCTGCGCCGCGAGGTCGCCGCCGGACATGCCCTGGAGACGCCAGCCCGCGCGGACCAGGAACGACCCCAGCCGCTGGCGTCCCGCGAACGCGCTCGCGCGCACCCCGGCAGGCCGACCCCCGGCTTCCCGCATGCAACCTTCCAGGGCTATGCCGGCAATGAGTCGCGCGCGCAGGTCGTCACCGGCCAACTGCTGACCAGCGTGCGGGTGGCAATCAACAATCGTCTGGAGCAGCCGCCGCTGCCGTGCTTCGACGGTCCCATGATCGTGGAGACGGTTGAGGTCCATGACCCTCGCTCCTTTGGATTGAGCCGGGATCGGCCATCCCGGCGGTGCCGCATCGCGCTTCCCACTGTCGGGAGCAGGATCAGCATGCGCTTCCGCGGGACGGCGCACATCGTCAAAGGTGCGGAGAATGGGGGCGAAATCGCGGAGGGCAGGTCTACGTAGGTTGCGTACGTATCCCGCCGCCCTAACGACGCACACATGAGGGGGAGTCCGTGTCTCTTCGGGATCTCAGACGGCTTCCTGTCCGAGTTGGCCGGCCACCACCGGCTTCGTCCCCCGCAGCCGCTCGCCAACGCCGACGAAGGCGTTGCCGATGCAACGCCGGAGCGTCGCCCAGGCCGCGGGCTGCTGGGTGGCACGTGCCGCCACCTCGGCCTGCCATCCCCGCTGGGCCTGCTTCACCCGGACTTCGTGCCCGAGCTGGACGATCTCGCCGAGGTTGAGATTTGTGGTCATGGCCGCGTCCTCCTGGAAATTAGGCGATCCGGTCCGGCCGCCCTGTTCGGGTGGCCGAATTACCGGATACGAGACTGCGACCATCGTGCCGGACGGCGCATCGGCGCGCATCGTCCACCTGCCGGATTTCCGCGGACGGGCATCGCCTCCGTCAGTTGTACGAGACGTAGATCGAAAGGGGATGAGGCGGCAGACCTTCTCTCCCGAACCATTTTGGCGGCGCCGAGGCAGCACCCCCCGTCATGCTGAGGCGAAGCCGAAGCATCCCCCGGCGAAGCCG
>JBOGUE010000125.1:0-3591 GCA_050695955.1 Thermomicrobiales bacterium
GAGTTGCATGCCGAACCACTCGACGACCCCCGACCATTGGTCGAGGAACTCGCCGCCACCGGACAATTCACGGCCATCGAAGCGCGGTGGCTGACGCGCTGGCTGGACAGCCTGGCACCCGTCGCCCTCGCGCCCGTGCCCGACCGATTCCTCCACGGCGACGTCCAAAGCACCAATGTCATGGTCCACCCCGGTTCACTGGCCTACCTCACCCTGATCGACTGGGGCGCCGCCACCTGGGGCGACCCGGCATTTGACTTCGCCGGCTTCCCCTTGCGGGCGGTGCCAATGGTGCTGGCGGGCCACCGCGACATTGCGCCGGTCGACGGCAACGACACGGCCGAGGCCCGCATCCTGTGGCGGCACCTCCAGCTTTCGCTCTGGCTCCTCCGCCGACCGCCCCAACCGGGCCGCTCGTGGGCCGAGCAACCGTTAGGGATGCTGATCGAAGTCCTGCGCTTCTTCCTGGAAGCACCCGGCGACCCCTGGCGGGACCTCGCACCGCCTGTTGGTGAAATTGGCCCGTGATGACCCCTTGACGCCGAACAAATGTTCTGGTATCGTCCTTCCCAAGCGGCACATCCGGCATGAGGGTGCGGGCCTGGGCAGCGCCTCACCTCGCCCGGGACGGTGTCCCGTCATCCCTATCCCGGCTGGATACCGCCGGTCACGCGCCTGGCAACCGCCAACAGTATCCCCACGGCCGCCATCAGCGGCCGGTAGGGTCGCGGCTCATCACCGCACCGCCACCACTTTTTTGTTCGCGCTTGGGCGTCCGTCTCGTGATTCCCCAACCTGGCGTTCATCCACCTTAATCGGCACACGCGGTTCGATGTCAGTCGGATTGATCCGACTTCCGTCACTGCGCCCGGTATTTCAATGCCGGGCGGCGCCCGATGTCCGCGACGCTCCCATCTCTCCCGAGAACGCCATCGATCCAGAGACCGAGCGCCGATCCGCCAAAATACGCAACATGCCCCATTGCGAAAGCTGACCGGTGCGCCCGCCATCCCGCTAAGGTCGTTGCCAACACCTTGACGCCCTCCCACCAGCAGCCGAATCTCCGTAACCCACACCCCGCCTCCCTCTGCTATCCTGCCGCCCGGTCAACCTGGCAGGACGCAAAAGGAGGTTCCCACGTGTCCGATACCCAAAATCTCGACGGACTGCTCCGCTGGCGCTGCATCGGCCCCTTCCGCGGCGGCCGCGTCGTCGCCGTCTGCGGCAGCTACCACGAACCGAACACCTTCTACTTCGGCGCCGTCGCCGGCGGCGTCTGGAAAACGACCGACGCCGGCATGTACTGGCGGCCCATCTCCGACGGCTTCTTCACCACCTCCTCGGTCGGCGCCCTCGCCGTGGCGCCCTCCGATTCGAACGTCATCTACGCCGGCACCGGCGAGACCACCATCCGCATCGACGTCTCCCACGGCGACGGCGTGTACAAGTCGACCGACGCCGGCCGCACCTGGACCAACGTCGGCCTCAAGGACACCCGCCACATCGGCAAGATCCGCGTCCACCCCGAAAACCCCGATATCGTCTGGGTCGCCGCCCTCGGCCACGCCTTCGGCCCGAACGAGGAGCGCGGCGTCTTCAAAAGCGAGGACGGTGGGACCACCTGGCACAACGTCCTTTACGTTAGCGACAAAGCCGGCGCCGTCGATCTCACCCACGACGCCAACCCGCGCATCCTCAACGCCTCGATCTGGGAGGCTTCCCGCTCCTTCTGGATGCTCAGCTCCGGCGGCCCCGAGTCCGGCATCCGCCGCAGCACCGACGGCGGCGAGACCTGGGAGGACATCTCCCGCAACCGCGGTCTCCCCAAGGGCACCCTCGGCAAGATCGGCGTCGCCGCCTCCCCCGCCAAGCCCGGCCGGGTCTGGGCCATCGTCGAGCACACCAAGGAGGGGGGCCTCTACCGCTCCGACGACTACGGCGACACCTGGACGCGCACCTGCGACAACCAGAACCTCGTCTCCCGCGCCTGGTACTACATGCACGTCACGGCGGACCCTGTCGATCCAGACACCGTTTATGTCAATAACCTCGACTTCTGGAAGAGCACCGACGGCGGCAAGACCGTCGAGGAGATCTGCACCCCTCACGGCGACAACCACGACCTCTGGATCGACCCCAAAGACAACCGGCGCATGATCCAGGGCAACGACGGCGGCGCCAACGTCTCCCTCAACAGCGGTCTCACCTTCAGCTCGATCTACAACCAACCGACCGCCCAGTTCTACCACCTCGCCGTCGACACCCGCGACCCCTACGTCGTCTACGGCACCCAGCAGGACAACTCCAGCATCGCCGTCCCCAGCCGCGTCAACCACGCCGCCATTACCTGGCAGGACGTCTTCCTGGCCGGAACCGGCGAGAGCGGCTACATCACCGTCCATCCCGACGACCCGAACATCGTCTACGTCGGCGCCATCGGCTCCTCCCCCGGCGGCGGCAACTGCCTCCAGCGCTACGACCACCGCACCAAGCAGATCCGCCTCATCACCTCCTGGCCCGAGGGGAGCCGCGGCTACGGCGCCGGCGAGCTGAAGCAGCGCTTCAACTGGACCTACCCGATCGTCATCTCCCCCCACGACCCGAACACCCTCTACATCGGCGGCGACCGCGTCCTGCGCAGCACCAACGAGGGCCAAACCTGGGAGCCGATCAGCCCCGACCTGACCAAGGCCGACCCAGAGACGCTGAAGCCGACCGGCGGCCCGGTCAACAAGGACGCCATCGGCGCCGAGACCTACGCCACCGTCTTCGCCTTCGCCGAGTCGCCGCACGAGAAGGGCGTCCTCTGGGCCGGCTCCGACGACGGCCTGATCCACGTCAGCCGCGACAATGGCAAAAACTGGCAGAACGTCACCCCGCCCGACCTTCCCGAATGGACCCAGATCAGCGCCATCGAACTCTCGCCCTTCGACCCCGCCACCGCCTACGTCGCCGGCACCCGCTACAAGCTCGACGACTACCACCCCTACCTTTACGTCAGCCGCGACTACGGCGCCCACTGGTCCCGCATCGACAACGGCATCCCGGCGCACGACTTTACCCGCGTCGTCCGCGCCGACCCGGAGCACAAAGGGCTCCTCTACGCCGGCACCGAAACCGGCGTCTACGTCTCCTTCGACGACGGCGCCAACTGGCGCCCCTTCCAGCTCAACCTCCCCGTCACACCGATCCACGACCTCCTCGTCACGGGAAGCGATCTCGTCGCCGCCACCCACGGCCGCTCCTTCTGGGTCCTCGACGACCTCACCCCGCTCCGCGCCCTCGCCGCGGGCGTGCCCGACGGCGAGCCCTACCTCTTCGCCCCCCGCGACACCGTCCGCGTTCTCCCCGGCATCGACTGGTCCGGCGCGGTCACCGGCTCGGCCAACTACATCGGCGGTCGCGGCGGCGCCTACCTGGCCGAAACGACCCCGGACGGTGAGGTCGCCCGCACCTACCTCGACGCCGGCCAAAACCCGCCCGCCGGCGCCATCGTCACCTACCGCCTCGTCGCCGAACCGGCAGAGCCGATCTTGTTGACCTTCAAAAACGCCAAGGGCGACGAGCTCCGCTCCTTCACCAGCCGTAAGG
>JBOGUE010000126.1:0-5654 GCA_050695955.1 Thermomicrobiales bacterium
CGGTCGTCGCCCCGATCGGCTCGACGACCGCTGCCGCCACCGGCTCAACCAACTCGGTCACCGGCGCCACAACGTCAACCACGGGATCAATCAGTGAGTCAGCGGCCGGTGGAGCCGGCTCGGTCACCGTGTCAACCACGGGCTGCACCGAGTCAGTGGCCGGCGCCGCAACTTCGTCCACCGGCTGGACGGTCTGCGTCACCGGGGCAACCACCGTCTCGACTGATACTGGTTCAGTATTTGTCTGGACAACTGGCGCGACCGGCGCCACAACTTGTGCCGTCACCGGCGCGACCACGTCAGTCACGATGGCGTCCGTCTGCTCCGTTACCCCATCAATGATGCCAAGGAGATCCAACTCTTCCGCCGACGTCAGCGACGCCGACGGCAGGAAGGCCCCCAAAGCTACAATGGCGGCAAGGCAGACGCGTAACATCAGGTGTTACCCAACACGAACCTCACAGACCATCTTAGTCGGCACCGCTTGGCGCCGATTTTCCGATTCCCCACTTACCAGAGTAGATGGTTTATGATCTCAACGCAATGAGACGAATGGGATGGGGCAAGGGGCAAGGGGGACGTGGTACCGGGGTGCCACTAATTGGCAAACCCGGTACCCCAATTTGACTGCCGAGCACCCCGGACCAATGGCGTAGACCGTGGTGTCTGCCCACGTCTTTGGGTCACCATCAGGACCTGTCCGCGAGCCTGATTTGGCGCCACGCATGCCGCGGGTTGTCGTGTGCGACAGCCACGTGTTGCCGTCTTCGCGGGTGCAGACGGCGACTCCTTGCGCCGCCGATACTCATCGCGCCGCCTTCGTCAACGTCGCGGCGGCCGATGCCGACGGCGCGAGATCGACGCCGCCTTCGGCAGCTCGTAGCCAGGCGCGGCCGGCTGTTCTGCCTCGCGCGCGAGATACACAGAAATGTGAGAACGAACCGGAATTGGGAATCTCGCCTCCAACCCGGTCACCGACCCCTCAGACTCCGACGCCTGCCCACGGTAACCGTTCTCAGCGCCGGCCGTATTCGTCCCGGCACCGGCGATCGAGACCCGTGCCAGGCGAGGCGTTGCCCAGCTTCCGAGCTCGCTATCATTTGACGATTTGGTTCGTCATGGTTAGGCTGTAGGCAAGAGCGGCCAAAGGATGTAACGGCCAAACGGGAGGCAAAGCTCGTGATGCGGATAATCAATGGGCGCCTGGCGCTCGTCGGTTTGGTGGTCTTGCTGGTCGCGAGCGCGGTTCCGTCTCCGGCCGGGGCGAATCACTCCTGGAACAATTACCACTGGGGGCAGCGCACCTACCCGGCGAACGGTCCGTTCGAACTCGTTGTGGCCGAGAGCCTGATCACGTCCGACGCCGGCCGCAATTGGGATGGGCTCTTCGCCGGAGGCGGTGTCGACGGGACCGCCGTCCTGGCCGACTGGACCTATTCAGGGGTTGTCTATCCCGTCCATGGGGTGGCCAACGATAGCCGAAGCTCTCGCCGGATCTGCCAGGCAATCGCCGGCACGGTGCGCCTCTGCAACTATCGGTACGGCGTCAACGGCTGGCTTGGTCTCGCATCGGTCTGGGTCTCCGGGGGCCACATCGTGCAGGCGACGGTCAAGCTCAACGACAGCTATCTCGACCACCCGTACTTCGGTAACCTCGTCAGGCAGCAGGTCCTCTGCCAGGAGCTCGGTCACGGCTTCGGGCTCCATCATCAGTACTCGCCCGGGAACAGCTGCATGAACGATTCTGACTATAGTTACGCTCACCCGAATCTCCATGACTACGAGCAATTGGCCGCGATCTACCAGCACGGCAGCTCCAGCGGCGAGCAGGTCACAGCTTCCGGCTCCGAGATTTTCAGCGCGGCTCAGTCGGCGCCGCCGGATCCGGTCGGGTCACCCGTGGGTGGTTCCTCGGTGATCGAAGAGGATCTCGGTGGCGGCCAATTCCGGATCAGCCTGGTGCTGTGGGCGCCGCCGGATGTCCTCGACCTCGACCTCGACCTCGACGCGCTGCTCGGCGACGTCACCGGATCGTTGATCCCGGTGCTTGACGACGTGACCGGCGTGGTGGAGTCGGTGCTTGAGGTCGGCGTCACCGTGGTCGTCGCGGTCGATGGCGTCAACTTCCGCGCGGAGCCGTCGCCGGATGCGGAGATCATCACCGTGCTCTCGCTTGGCGCCGAACTGACGGTCATCGGTCCGCCCGTGGAAGCGGGTGGCTACACCTGGGTGCCCGTGCAGGATGCAGCGGGCGTCACTGGCTACGTCGCCGCCGAACTCCTCCAAATCCTGTCGTAGGCGTGCTCGGCCGGGCCGGGGAGTCATCGCCTTGATCCGCGTTGTCCATCCCGTCGGTTCTAAGAGCAATGGGGGGTTGACGCTGGCATAGGGCCGCGTCACGCTTACGTAAGTCCGCGCCGCCGATGTTGCGCCAAGATGCGTCCGCCAGCGGGCGCGCGGTTCAGCCGGACGAGCTTACTCCCTCCCAAGCCCGCGGATGCATCGGCCGCCAAGGCATGTCGGTGCGTCCGCATTGCCGGAGGAGTCCACGAGATGACCAGCAGTTCCCGCACCTGTCCCAACTGCCGCCGTCGCCTCGCGGCCGGGGCGAAGAATTGCCCCCGGTGCGACGCGGCGCCAGCGGCTGCTGTCCCCGTGGCATCGCCTGCTCAGACGGCGGCCTGGCCGAGGCGAAACCAGCGTTGGCAACTCGGAGGCACGTTCAGCTTGGTGATCGGGATCGCTGTCCTCGTGGGCATCGTCGGCGTGCGCGTCGTCGCTGACGACTCGGATCGCGGGGCGCTCGCTTCCGTGACCACGGGCGCCTCGCCTGTGACCACGGGCGCCTCCCCCGTGCTAGCCGTGCCGACGATCGCCGAGGATCTCGCTGCCCTTCCCTCCATGGTCGCCAGCCCTGAACCAGCCGCTACCGTCGCTCCGCTCCCGATCCTGACGCCGATCCTGACTCCGTTCTCGGCCACCACTCCAACACTGGAATCACTCCGGCCCGACCGGGTGCCCGCGGCGGCCCAATCGGCGACCGTGGTCGAAATCGTGGACGGCGACGTGATCAGCGTCCAACTCGGTGACAGCGTCGAGACCGTCCGCCTGCTCGGCATCGACACACCCGAGACCACGGATGCCGATGGCCCGATCGAGTGCTTTGGGGTTGAGGCGTTGGACCGCACTGCCATGACAGTCCCGGTCGGGACGGAGGTGTGGTTGGAGGCAGACACCACCGATCGAGACAGTTCCGGTCGGCTTATGCGATATGTCTGGTTCGTGCGAGAGGCCAATGAGCGCACCTACATGCTCAACGAGCGTCTACTCGCCGAGGGCTATGCGGTGATCTCAACTGCCCCACCCGACGTCAAGTATGTGGAGCGCTTCGAGCGCGCCCAGACGCTGGCACAGGACGAAGGGCGCGGGCTGTGGCCGGTCTGCGGCGGAGCCGACACGTCGCTGACACCGTCGCCGGCCGTGCCCTAGCCGCGCCCGCCCGACTCATGGAAGAACTCACGCGCGGCTGATACGTCGTTCGGCGGAACCTCAGCCAGCGATTGCTCCGTGTCCCCGGCCGTCAACGTCGTCTCGTTGCTGTGCCACGAGTGCCCTCATCGTCCATTAGCACCGTGCCGCACCAGCCCCGGCACGTTCTCCAGCACGCGGGCCCGGGGTTGGAGTCCGTCGAGCAGACGGACGTACTCGCGGCACAGCCCGTTGCGCGGGTCGTCGCGGCGGCGCTTGCCGGCGGTGCTGAAGCCCTGGCAGAGCGGCGAGCCGTCGAGCACGTCCAACTCAACTCCCCCGGCGCCAGTCCCGCTAGGCGCAGGCATTCGGCAACCGACAAGGCGGCGATGTCGCCGTGGAAGACCGGGGTGGCCGGGAAGGTGCGGCGGCACGATGTCAATCGCCGCACGCTCGTGCTGCCATGCTTCCCGAATGTCCCCACTCTGGCCAAGTGATATTCTACCGTGGGTCCGTGTGATAATTTGCTGCAAAAAGTGAAGGCCCATCGTGCGATTCTCTGTCATGCTGCGCACGCTGCTCGCGGCCGTGCTGCTCCTCGGTCTCGGCGCCGTCCCGTTGCGCCTGGCCGGCGAACACGCGGCAGCCCTGGAAGCTCCCGCAAACTCGGCCGGCGAGTCCGAGATGCCCGAGGCCTTCTCCCTCCTGCCGCGCCTCTGTCCGACAGCGGGTCCGGTCGGCGAAACCGAGGGCGACAGGTGTCTCCGCGGAGTCCTCGTCGTCCCCGAGAACGACGACGACCCCACCGACCCGATTGTCTATCTCGAAGGCGGTCCCGGCGGCAACGCGGTCGATCAGGCCGCGGGCTACGCCGAAGGATTCGCCGATCGCCGCGCGCCGCGCGACGTCATCCTCTTCAACCAACGCGGCACGGAGTACTCCGGCCGCCTCGACTGCACACCCTACCAGGTCGCCCTCGATTACCTGATCGAAACCGACGCCGAGGTCACGGCCATCTTCTCCGCCGACATCACGCCCTCGTTCGCCGTGGAGGGGTAAGCTGAACGCTGTGAGCGCCTACGAGCGCGGCGGTCGCTTCGTCCGGACGCTGGTTGCCTTGGTGCTGCTCACCCTGCTGAGCACGCCCTCGGCGTTCGCTCAGAACGGCGCCAAGCCCGACTCGGCCGCGACTCCCGAAGAGGACCTGGCGAACCGCCACGCCCCCATCCTGCTTCTCAAGCAGCAGGACCACGCCTGCGATACCCACGGGGAGCCGTACGACCCCGCCATCCGCCTGCGGCAGAATCTCCCCGGTCAACCGATCGCCGGCACCGCGCCGGCCGCCGCGGACCTCGCCGGCCTCGATGAAACGCACTACCTCGACTTCCCCGGCAACCCGCTCCGCGCGGGCTGCACCTACGAGCGGTTCTCGCGCGCACGCATGCAATCGCTCACGCCGACGGCCCACACCCGCATCGCGCGCGAAGACGGGCGGGACGATTTCGCGATCCAGTACTGGTTCTTCTACGTTTTCAACGACTTCAATAGGACCTATGATGACGTCTCGGCGCTGCCGTGCCCGGGCATGCTGCGTTCTGGAATCGGGGGATCCACGCACGGTCAACACCACGAGGTAGGCGGTGATCATGGACAGCGTGCGGTTCGCCCTGCCTGGCTACCAGCAACACATGGGGCCGTTTATCTATGCGGTGTTTCGCGCGGTTGCGTCGAGTAGTTCCCTGGTCGGCCAGATCCGCGAACGGCCAACCCGTCACAGGGGACCGACCAGGAACGCTCCGCGCCCAAATCCGGTTGAACACGATCCCACAACGTTCCAACAAGCGATCGCTTTCCCCTTCGAGGTCTTACGAGAAGGACGTGTCGAGGAGTTTGTCGATCTCCTCATCCAAGCCGCTGACCAGTACGTTAGCCAGCTAGAGAAACAGGTCGCGATCTGTCCATCGAGTTCTCCGAACCGGTGACAATCACGGCCGGATGCATGCTGACCGCGGCGCTCGGCGGCTGACCGCTGCCACCTACGGCGGATTGCAAGATGAATGGATTCCCCGCGACCGTAGGGGAGGTGCCATGTGCTCCCGTGCAGGTGACGCGTTTGCCTCATTTGGAGACGTGGCGTTGTGACCCGCGGGAGCGCAGGGCGCGCTCCCCTACGACGGCGAACTGAA
>JBOGUE010000127.1:0-10930 GCA_050695955.1 Thermomicrobiales bacterium
GAGGTGCGGCCGCCGTCGACGTAGAGGGTCTGGCCGGTGACGAAGGCGGCGGCATCGGAGCAGAGGTAGACAGCGGCGCCGACGATATCCTCCGGCCTGCCGAGGCGACCCATCGGGATCGAGGAGATCATGCGCTCGCGCTCGCCCAACTCTTTCAGGTAGCCGGCGGTGAGCGCCGTTTCGGTGTAGGTGGGGCCGATCGCGTTGACAGTAACGCCGCGCGGCGCCCATTCAGTGGCCAGGGCTTTGGTCATGATTGCGATCCCGCCCTTCGAGGCGGCGTAGGGCGCGTGCTCGGGATGGCCGAGGAGACTCGAAACTGAGCCGATGCTGAGGATGCGGCCGTAGCCGCGGTCAAGCATGCCGCGCGCGACCGCCTGCGTGACGAGAAAGACGCCGGTCAGGTTAATCGTGATGATCCGCTGCCACTCGGCCGGAGTGAAGTCGATAGCGGCCTTGCGGATGTTGATCCCGGCGGCGTTAACCAGCACGTCGATCTTGCCGGTTTTCTCCTCGATCGCCTTGACCACGGCCCGGACGACGGCGGGTTTGGAGACGTCGATGGTGGCGGCAATCGGAGGCTGCACGCCGCGGCGGGCGCACATTCTGGCCCCACGTTTGGCGGTTTCCTGGTCGAGATCGGCGAGGGCGATCCGGGCGCCGTAGTCGGCGAGCCCGGCGGCGATGGCTGTGCCGAGTCCGCCGCCGCCGACGACCATCGCAACACGGTCGCGAAGATCGAAGATACGAGCGAAGGTGCCGGGTGCGTATCCCGGCGCGGCAGGGCTTTCCGGCGCCAGTTCGGTGGGAGCTTCGCCTGCCGGGACGATGCTGATCAGCCGGTCGTCGCCGTCACCTGTGGCGCCGGCCATCAGAAGACGAGCCAGCCAGCGACAAGCGTCAGGGCCAGCAGAAAGAAGATGACACTGGCCACGCCGAGGCTGAAGGAGAACCAGAGGATGAGGGCAAGCAGTAAGAGGACGGCGAGCGCGATGAAATAGGTGCGCTGCGGAGGCGTGATCCCGCCCTCCTCGGGCAGGTAGGTGCTAGAGAGGCGGGACGGCGGCCTCACCTCCGAACCGGCGATGACGCGACGCGCCTGATTGGCGCGGGTGGCACGGTCGTTTTCGGGGTTCGTATTCACGGTCTGCCTCGCTATCGTCCTAGGATCGGAGGTCGGATCAGGATACCAGAGAAAATGATTGCCGGCACGAGAGGGTCAGGCGTCATCGCGTGAAATGGGCGGTGTGTTGACGGCGGCGACGCCGTTCCAGAGGACGACCATCGCGATTTTCACGCCGCCTGCAATCACCAGCAACATTCCCGCCAGGGTCCACATCGACGGCAGGTCGAAGGCCAGCGAGAGCGCGATGCTGGCGATGCCGACGATGGTCATAACGACGGAGATGAATCGGAGGTAACGCACAGGTAATGGCTCCAGCATTTGAGATGGCGGTGCGCACGGCCGACCGCGCGAAGCAATCGCTAACCGTTGGCGATCATGCTAGCCCCAGTGCCTCACTTGTGCAAAGGGTCATCTAGGACGCAATAACGAACCGGGTCGGCGGAGAGGGAGTGGGAATAGGATCGCCGTGCTCCCGTGCAACGTCGAGCCATAGTCTCATGGCCGTGCGCGCTTCTGCCGTTGCATCTTCTGGCGTCGGGCCATGCGCGGAGCAGCCGCGAAGGTCGGGCGCCACGGCGATGTAGGCGCGATCCTCGTCGCTCCAGAAGTCCACGATCGGATACTCGTCGTTCATGCCTCATCCTCATCAGTTGATCCGCTTCTCTTGCCCGGCCCACTCGCGGTCGCGGAGGACGAACTTCTGGATTTTGCCGGTCGAGGTTTTGGGAAGGTCGCCGAACTCGATAGCCTTCGGGCATTTAAAGTGGGCCAGGCGCTGGCGGCAGAAGGCGATGATTTCGTCGGACGTCGCGGTCGTGCCGGGTTTGAGGGTGACGAATGCCTTCGGGACTTCGCCCCAGAAGTCGTCGGGAATGGCGATGACGGCACATTCGAGGACCGTGGGGTAGCCGTCGATGGCGCGCTCGACCTCGATCGTAGAGATGTTCTCGCCGCCGCTGATGATGATGTCCTTCTTGCGATCGCGGAGCTCGAGGTAGCCGTCCGGGTGCATGACGGCCAGGTCGCCGGTGTGGAACCAGCCGCCGCGAAAGGCGTGCGCGGTCGCTTCGGGGTCGTTGTAGTAGCCCTTCATCGTATTGTTGCCGCGCATGATGACCTCACCGAGCGTTTCGCCGTCCCGGGGAACGTCGTTCATGTCGTCGTTGACGACGCGGGCATCGTCGGCGATGAGATAGCCAACGCCCTGCCGCGCCTTGACGCGGGCGCGCTCCTCGGTCGGGAGGTCGTTCCAGTGCGGTTGCCACTCGCAGACGACGTACGGACCATAGACCTCGGTCAGGCCGTAGACGTGGATGATCTCGGCCCCAAGTTCCTCCATCTGGGTGATGATCGTGGGGGAGGGCGGCGCGGCGGCAGTGCTGACGATAATCTTTTGAGGTAAAGGACCTGCAAGCGCCCCAGGATGATTGACGAGGGCGATGAGAACGGTTGGGGCGCCGGAGAAGTGGGTGACGCCAGCGGTGCGGATGAGCCGCCACGCCTCGCCCGCGTCGAACTTGCGCAAGCAGAGATGGGTGGCGCCGATGGCGGTGACCGCCCATGGGAAGCACCAGCCGTTGCAGTGGAACATCGGCAGCGTCCAGAGGTAGACACTGTCAGAGGTCATTTTGGTTTCGATCAGTTCGCCCAGGGAGTTCAGGTACGCGCCGCGGTGGGTGTACATTACCCCTTTGGGCTGACCGGTCGTGCCGCTGGTGTAGTCGATGGCGACAACGTCATCTTCGTCCGCGATTGGCCAGTCAAGCGGGTCCGGGCTGCCGGAGGCGAGGAATGCTTCATACTCCGGACCAGGCAGGCGGGAGCCGCCGGCGATGTCGTCGACGCTGATGATCGTTTCAATTGACGTGAGTTGATCGAGGATCGGTTCGACGGTTGCCGCCAGCTCCGTGTCGACGATGAGGACCTTGGCGCCGGAGTGGTTAAGGATATAGCAGACCTCGTCGCAGCGGAGTCGCGAGTTGATCGCGACCAGGATGCCGCCCGAGAGCGGCACGCCGAAGTGCGCTTCGAGCATCGGCGGGATGTTCGGCAGCAGCGCGGCGACGCGGTCGCCCGTCTCGACGCCGATGCCGCGCAGCGCCGATGCGAGGCGGTGCACGCGGGCCTCGACCTCGGGGTAGGTCCACGAACGATCCCCGTAGACGATAGCGGGTTTGGCGCGGAAGATATAGGCGCTGCGCTGGAGAAAGCGGAACGGCGTCAGATACGATCGGTAGACCTCGGGCGGGTACATCGTTGCTCCCCGGTTGCGCGTGCGGCGACCAGCGAAGGCCGAAACGCCGACAGACGTTCAGTTCTTGGCCGTATCTTAGTGGCAATCCGTGGAGGTGGAGAAGGTTGACGAGCGCGACGCCGGGCCGGCCGAAGACGTACCGGGGGGAGGAACTGCGCGCGGTGGCGATGCCGTTGGGTGGCATTGGGACCGGATCAGTCGCGATTTGTGGCGACGGGTCGCTGCGACAGTGGCAGTTGCAGAACCAGGTCAACCACATGGCGTGCTTACCGCATTCGTTCTTCGCGGTGTGGGCGCGGCAACATCGACCGCCGAACGAGCCGGTGGCGCGGGTGCTGCAGTCGGCCGCGTTGTATGACCACGACGGCCCGCCGCCACCGCCGACGTCGAACGACCACGTGGTGCCGATGCCGCACCGGCGATTGCTGCAACGTCTGCCGGGGGTGGCGGCGACCGAGTTCACCGGCGGCTATCCGATCGCCGAGGTGAGCTACCACGATTCGGCGCTGCCGCTCACGGTCGAGCTTGAAGCGTTCAGCCCGTTTGCGCCGCTCGATAGCAAACACTCGGGCCTGCCGCTCGTCGTCTTCAATCTGACGGTCGCCAATCCGACCGAACGGGCGATGCTTGCCTCCGTCGCCGCATCGGTGCAGAACGCGGTCGGGTGGGACAGTGTCGCCCCGATTTTTGACACGAAGTGTCAGCTCTACGGTGGCAACGTCAACTCGCTTATCCGCGCGGGTGGGGCGACGATGATCAGCATGAGCAACACGCGCCTGGAGGAGGATCATCCGGGTTACGGGTCGCTGGCGCTCGCCGCATTGTCGTCTGACGCGAGTTATCTGACGCAATGGGACGACTTGCACGGGTTCTGGGAGGATTTTCGGGCCGACGGGCGGTTGAGTAATGTCGCGGATACCACGCCGAGCGTCGCGGGCAAGACCTGGAACGGCGCGCTGGCGGTTTCCGGCGCGCTGCAACCGGGCGAGTCGCGCACCGTTACCTTTACCCTGGCCTGGCACTTCCCGAACCGATACGTCAACTTCTCGCAGCGCGCCTACTTCGGGGCCGAAGACAGGCGGACCAAGTTCTGGCTGGGCAACCGCTACAACTTGTGGTTTCAATCGGCCGTGGACGTCGCCGAGTATGCGCACGATCGCCTCGGCGAGCTGACTAGTCAGACGCGGCTGGCGCGGGACATCTTCTACGACTCGACTTTGCCCTATTCGCTAATCGACGCGGTGACGTCGCAGGTGAGTATTCTCCGGTCGCCGACTTGCTTCTGGACGGAGGACCTCCGATTCTACGGTTTCGAGGGGTGCAACGGGGCCTCGACGCCGCAATCCGAACCGGTGGGTGGCTGCTGCCCGATGAACTGCACGCACGTCTGGAACTACGAGATGGCGCTGGCCAGGCTCTTCCCCGACCTGGAGCGTTCGATGCGGGAGACGGAGTGGGACATCCAGCAGCACCCGAGCGGGTATTTGCCGCACCGCGTGCTTTTGCCGACCTTCTTGCCGCGAACCTGGGATCGGACCATCGGGGGCCCGGCCAATCCGGCACTTGACGGGCTCCTGGGCGCGGTGCTGAAGACGTACCGGGAGTATCGCGCTTGTGGCGACCGGGACTGGCTCGGCCACCATTGGCCGGCAGTGCGGCGGGCGATCGAGCACGTGTGGTCGGTCCACGACCTTGAGCGGTCGGGCGCGATCGCGGGCGAGCAACCGAACACCTACGACATCTCGATCTACGGCCTGAATACCTTCATCGGCACGCTCTATCTGGCCGCGTTGCGCGCCGCCGAAGCGATGGCGACCATCGGAGGAGAAGCCGCGTTCGCGGCGGAGTGCCGCGTCGTTTTCGAGCGCGGCAGCGTGGTGCTCGAACGGCTCTGGAACGACGAATACTACGTCCAGGAGGTTGACCTGGACGCGCATCCAGACCAGGCTTGGGCGACGGGGTGTCACGCTGATCATTTGTTAGGAGAATGGTGGGCGCACGGTCTCGATCTCGGGCCGTTGTTGGACCGCGAGCATGTGCGGACCGCGGCGAAGTCGATCTACCGGCACAACTTCCGGCACGACTTCCGGGATTTCGTGCAGCGGCCGCGGGCCTTCGTGACGGAGGAGGACGAGGGGTTGCTTGTCTGCACCTGGCCGCGCGGCGGGCGGCCGCAGGCGCCGACGCAGTATTCCGATGAAGTCTGGACGGGGATCGAGTACGAGGTCGCCGCGCTGCTGCTGTACGAGGGCGAGACGGAGGCGGCCCTGAAGATCGTCGAAGCGGTTCGGGCTCGGTACGACGGTCGCAAACAGAGCCCCTGGAACGACGTCGAATGCGGCGATCATTACGTGCGGGCGATGGCCTCGTGGTCGCTCCTTGAAGCAGCGTCGGGGTATCGCTACGATGCCGGCGCCGCCGAGATCGGCTTTGCGCCCGCACTTACTCCAGAAGCGTTCCGGGCGCCGTTCGTGGCACGTGACGGCTGGGGAACCTTCGCGCAGACGATTGCGGACGATGGAGCGCTTGACGCGCGCGTTCGAGTGGCGTCCGGTTCGCTGACGGTCCATCGGCTTCGCCTGGCAACGCGCGTCAAAGCGACGAAAGTCACGGCCACGACTGACGGCACGGAACGGGCGGCGACAGTGTCGGTTCACGACGGGGAAGCCGGGGTCGAGTTTGGCGAGGCGGTGACGATCGCGGCTGGTCAGACGCTGGGCGTTGTCCTATCGTAACGAGGACGCGAGGAGGCGGGCCGATGCGAGACAAACGGACATCCTTATCAGACGCCATTGCCGCCGTTTCCGACGACATGCGAGTTGCACTCGGTGGCAACACATTGCACCGCGGGCCGAGCGCGGCGGTACACGAGATCGTGCGCCAGGGCAAACGCGGGTTAGAGGTCGTGAAGACGGCCGGGGCGTACGACGTCGATTTGCTGGCCGGGACTGGCTGCGCGGCCTCGGCGTCGTGCGGCTTTGTCGGGTTCGAGACGGTTTATGGGTTGGCGCCGAGCTATCGCCGCGCCGTGGAGCGCGGCGAGATGGAGGCGAAGGAGCACGCCTGTTACACGGTGATCGCCGGACTGCGGGCCGCGATCCAGGGCGTGCCGTTCATGCCGGTTGCGGGGATGGTCGGGTCGGACGTGGTGCCGGCCCGTGGATTCCACCGCCTGGCCGACCCGTATACCGGCAACGAGGTCGTGGTCATCCCGGCCATGGCGCCGGACGTGGCGATCATCCACGTCCAAGAAGCCGACGCGCAGGGGAATGCCCGGATCGTCGGTACGCGGTTCGAAGATGTGCTGATGGTGCAGGCGGCGCGCCACGTCATCGTCACGGCCGAGCGGATCGTCGACGGGTCGACCTTCGAGGCCGTGCCGGAAACGGTCGCCATTCCTGGGTTCATGGTGGATGCAGTGGTCGAAGCGCCGCACGGCGCCTGGCCGTGCAGTTGCGCCGGTGAATATGACTTCGACGCCGCGTACTTGGCGGAGTACGTGGCGGCGAGCCAGGACGAAGTGAGATTACGCCGGTTTGTGGAAGAACGCATCCTCGGCACGATGCCGGTTGCGGTGTGAGTGTGGCGGGAGAGATGCGGGCTGGCGCGCGGGAGGTGATGGCGGTCGCGATGGCGCGGCTGCTGCGGGACGGCGAGACGGTCTTTCATGGCGTCGCCTCGCCGCTGCCGATGGTGGCGATCTTGCTCGCGCAACGGCTGCACGCGCCGAACCTGACCTATCTCAACATCTCCGGCAGTATCGACCCGCGGCCGGCGGAGCTACCGGTTTCGACAGTCGATCCGCGGCTGCTGCGGGGTACGCGGGCGATGGTGACGCTGACCGACCTCTTCGACCTGGCGGCGCGCGGCCGGCTGGACACGGTCTTCCTGAGCGGGGTGCAGATCGACGGTCGCGGGCGGATCAACATGAGCGTCATCGGCGACTTCGCGCGGCCAACGGTGCGTTTGCCAGGTGGGGCGGGAAGCGCGGCGTTGATGCCGTCGGCCCGGCGCACGATCTTGTGGCGGACCAAGCACGACCCGCGCACCTTCGTCGAGCGGCTCGACTTCGTCACGGCCGAGGGGAACGTCGACCGGATTGTGACGCCGCTCTGCGTTTTTGTCCGCCGGGATGGGCAGGTGGTGGTGGAGAGCATCCATCCTGATGTCACGCCTGAGGCGTTGCGCGCGGCGACCGGATTTCCGATCGAGGTGGACGAAACGACGCCCGTGACGCCGCCGCCGAGCGAGCGGGAGCTGGCGCTACTGTTCGAGGTCGATCCGGGCGGGGTCAGCGCCAGCGAGTTCGGCTAGTGCCGCGCCAGATTCCCGGCTTCGTAGCGCGTAGGTCTTGGCCAGCCGGGCGGCGGTTTCGGCGACGATTGAGCGGAGTTCCGGTGGGGCGACGACCTCTGCTTCCAATCCGAACCTGAGCATGTCGCCGAGGGCGGTGCGGACCGAGAGGATGGGGATGGCGACCTGGCGCCAGCCATCCTGATCGGGCGGGGAGGCGCTGTCGCGGGCGGCATTTGCTGACCCGGCGTCGAAGTAGTGCGGCAGCAGCTCGAAGCCCAATGGTGACAGGCGAACGAGCGCCTGCTGGCGGTACACCCGCTCCGTGAAGCCGTCTGACCAAGACTGCCAGTAGGCGGCGAGGTCGAACGATTGAGGGCGGTCGAACCGCTCTGCCAGTGTTTCCAGTTCGAGAATGCGAGAGATGCGATAGGTGCGCGGATCTTCCTCCACCGCTGCCGCCAGGTACCAGATACCGCCTTTGAGAACCAGGCCAAGCGGTTGCACGGTTCGCGTGACTTCGCCACCCCAGCGCCGGTACCGGATCTGTAGCGTCCGTTGGTTCCAGACCGCGTCGGCGATCTCCGCGAGATGCGGTGGCTGATCCGGGTCGTTGAACCAGCCCGGCGCTTCGAGGAGGAACCGCTCGCGGATGCGCGTGGCGCGAGGGCGCAACTCTGGCGGGAGGGCGGCCAGCAGCTTGAGTTGTGCCGCGGCTAAGACGGTGCCGAGTCCGAGCTCGGCGGCTGGTCCGGGCAGGCCCGCGAGGGAGAGGGACTCGGCTTCGTCCGCGGTCAAGCCGGTCAAGCGGGTGCGATAGCCTGCGAGCAATTGGTAGCCGCCGGTTGGGCCGCGATCGGCGTAGACCGGCACGCCGGCCGCGCTGAGGGAGTCGACGTCGCGGTAGATCGAGCGGACCGAGACTTCGAGTTGATCCGCCAACTCCGGCGCGGTCATGCGCCCGCGGGTCTGGAGGAGCAAGACGATGGAGAGCAATCGGCTGGCGCGCATGACGGGAAATCTACCAGTTATTCCTGCCAAAAGATGTCAGGATTGACTGGGACAATGCACGTATCGGCGCTTCGAGCGCGTCACGGGACGTGTCGGTGAACGGTCAGGGAGCTTCGTGCTCCAACATCGCGGGACGTGGGATAAGGGTGTAGTCAAGGCGGAATGGATCGTCGTGCCAGGCACGGCGACGGGCGAGTTGAGCGGCTTGCGCGGTGACGGCGGATACCTTTGGCATGGTGAGCACAGTAATCGCACGACGCCGTATACGCTCGAGTACGATGTCGAGGAGTGACGCGGAGTTTCTGTGAATGAGGGCGGGCGAGTGAGGGCGGGCGAGTCACCGACTCGCCCGCGGTGGCCGCGGACCGGTCGTCTGTGATGTAGTGCGGAACACCTGTCGGCTCCATGGATGCCATGTTCGGGAACAGTGAGACGAAGGGCATCCATGGAAATCGGGGACCATTGGCCTATTGCCATAAGGTTATTCGCACGTTAAGATGGTCGCGAGTTGATGGGGCTGCTTCTGCTCATCGCGCCCACAATTGACGTAGCCCTTTGCGCGGCCGAGCTACGGGCGCTTGATGCCGGTCGCCTCGTGAAAGGATGTGCGTTGCGGATGTACGCCCAGCCGACGCATGATGGCTCCTTCCCGCAGCGTCCAAGCCGCGTCATTGCCGAAGCCCTCGTTGGGCGACTCGGACCCACTCAGATTACCGCCCGCGCCTCCGCGCTCGGGATCTCCCGGCAACTCACGCAGGTCATCGTCTGCGCCTGCACCTCGACCGCGATCGACAACACACAGAACCAGAAGCGCAACGCGATCGCGGCTCCGTAGGATACCGCGTTTTCCATCATCTCAGGGGCCGGCATTGGGTCGGCGTTTCCTGACCTCGATTTGACGCGTGCCGGCCACCGTCGGCGTTGACGAAGCGCGACCGTGAGTGCTATAAAGCCGCGGGCCGTCACCCTGTGACGGCCGTGTTAATGGTGTCTAACTCACGCGTTCGCACTTGAACAGAGAGCCGGACGGCGCAAACTCGCCGAAGTCGGGGTGACTATTCGCGGGCGCGGCAATCATCGACCGTTCATGGCGCCGCCGCGCGCCGCGGATCAGAGAGGGAGCAACCACGCGTGATCAAGCTTCGCCTGCGCCGGATGGGTGCGAAGAAGCGGCCCAGCTACCGCATCGTCGTTGCCGATAGCCGCTCACCCCGCGATGGACGCTTCATCGAGTCGGTCGGGTACTACGACCCGCTGACCGAGCCGTCGACGGTTAAGATCAACGAGGAGCGGGCGCGCCACTGGCTCAGCGTCGGCGCCCAGCCGACCGACACCGTGCGCGGCATCCTCACCCGCCAGGGCCTGATCGCCAAGGCGCCAGTAGCGGCGGCGGAAGCGGCGCCGGCCGACGGCGAGCAGACCGCCCGCGCCTAGGCGAGTGTCCGGCGGTGCATGTGCCGCGTGATCGCCCGTTTGCATGAGCGCTGTTCCGGGGGCGGCCTCACGACGGTCGCCCCCGCCCTGTTTCAGGAGGGATCGATGGAGGAAGCGTCTCCGGCCGAGGCCCTGCGCGAACTGGTCCTCTATATGGCCAACAATCTGGTCGACGAGCCGGCCGGCGTCACGGTGACCGCCGAGCAACGCGGCACGGCTGTCCACCTCGACCTCCGCGTGCCCGAGCCCGAGTTGGGCAAAGTCATTGGCCGGCAGGGCCGGATCGCCCGCGCGATGCGGACGGTCGTGATGGTTGCCGGCAGCAGGTACAACGTTCGTGCCAGCCTCGACATCGACGGATAAGCCTCAAGACGGCGCGCCGCAACCGGCGGGATCGCCCGCCTCCAGTCGTGGCCTATCGCCTCGACGGCGCGCGCCGCGCCGGCCACCGCGCCCGCGTCATACGGGGCCACAGACGCTGCTCAATACAACGGGGCCAGAGCCGACGATCCCGCCCGAGGAGACACGCCTCACCGTGGGCACGATCATCGGTACCCACGGTCTGCGTGGTGAGCTCAAGATGCGCCTCGCCACGGACGATCCCGAGCACCTCGGGTCGATCAAGCGAGTCTTCGTCGGGGACGAGCCGAAGGCGCGCGGGTTGCTTGGCATTCGCTTCCACGCGGGCTACGCGTTAATCCGGCTGCCCGGCGTTTCCACGCCGGAGCAGTGCCTGGAGTTGCGCGGTTTGCCGGTCCGGATTGCGGGGAACGACGCGCGGCCGCTCGAACCGGGTGAGAACTTTCTTTACC
>JBOGUE010000128.1:0-8758 GCA_050695955.1 Thermomicrobiales bacterium
CCCCATCGACGTCCACCGGCCTCGTACTCCTTCGATTGATGCGGACCCGGTCCTGGCCGGGCGCTATTCCTTCGTCGCGCCGGCCGTCAAGCCGCCGACGATGAACCGCTGGAGGCCGGCAAAGACCGCGACGATCGGCAGGGCGACGGCGGTGGCGACGGCCATCATGTTGTTCCACTCGGTGCCGTATTGACCCACGAACCTGTTCATGGCGATCGTGATCGGTTCGAGATTCTGATCGAGATTGAGCGAGAGCGCGAAGATGAACTCGCCCCAGGCGATCAGGAAGGAGAAGGCGGCGACGGTGATCAGTCCCGGCCGCACAAGCGGCAGGACGATCCGAAAAAAGGCGCCGAGCAGGGTCGCACCGTCCACCAGCGCCGCTGACTCGAGCTCGCGCGGCACGGTGAGGAAGAAGGGGCGGAGGATGATGACCGCGAACGGGAGCGTGACGGTCACGTCGGCCAGGATCATTGCCTGGTAGGAGTTGATCAAGTCGATGCGGGTGAAGAGCACAAAGAGCGGACCGGCGACGACGATGGATGGCAGGAGTTGGCTGAGGAGCAGCATCAGCGCCACCACGGCGCTGCCGCGGAGACGGAGGCGAGCCAGGGCGTAGGCGGCGGGGGGCGCCAGCACCAGTGTCAGCAGCATCGTGCCAGCGGCGATGATCACGCTGTTGAGCATGGAACGAACAACCGCCGGGTTGTCGAATACCGCGTCCCGGTAGGCCGTCAACGTGGGGCTGGTCGGGATGATTTGGGGGGGATTGGCGAAGATAGCGGGCGGCGTCTTCAGCGACGTCGTGACCATCCAGTAGATCGGGAAGAGGTAGACGAGCACGACGACGCCGGCGATGGCCGATTTGCCGTATCCCATGGCCCACAGACGATGGATACGCGCCATTACGCCACCTCCTCTCGCCGGCTGAGCCACAGATAGGTGACGGCAACCACAAGTAATCCGACGAGGAGCACGGTCGCCGCCGCCGCTCCTTCACCGAAGTGGAAGAACTCGAAGGTCAGTTGGTAGGCGTGAATGGGGAGGACCGTCGACGCATCGACGGGGCCGCCGCCGGTCATGATGTAGATCAGGTCAAACACCTTAAAGGTGTAGATGAAGCCGAGCAGGAGGACACTGAGCGAAACCGGCCGCATCAGCGGCACGGTGATCGAGCGGAAGCGCTGCCAGGCCGTCGCGCCGTCGATGCTGGCCGCCTCATACAAGGTCGGTGGAATCCCCTGCAATCCGGCCAGAATGAGCAGCATGTTGAAGGGGATGCCGACCCAAATGTTGGCAAGGATCGTCCCGGCCAGCGCCGTACTCGGGTCGAGGAGCCAGTATCGGTCCTCGGCGAGGATGCTCACGTTGGTCAGGGCATAGTTGATGACGCCGAAGTCGCCGTCGAGCATCCAACGGAAGATGCTGCCGCTGACCACCGTTGGCAGCAGCCAGCCCAGGAGGAGGAGCCCGCGAAACAGGTTGTTGCCGGGAAATGGCTGATTGAAGAGCACCGCGAGCAGAAAGCCGATGGTGAACTGAAAGACCAGCGAGCCGGCGGTGAAGATGAGCGAGACGCGCAACGCTTTCCAGAATGCCGCATCCTCGAAGAGGACGCGATAGTTGTCGAGCGCTACAAAGGGGGCACTGCCGGCGAGGAAGGTGCTGACGTTGACGTCGTGGAGGCTCATCCGGACGTTGGAGTAGACGGGATAGAGCATGATCACGGTCATGTAGGCGAGGGCCGGTAGGAGGAAGAGATACCCGCCGGCGTGGCGGCGGGCGCTCGCGCCCGCGAGCCGTCCCACGCGGCTTCGTTGCTCCGACCCAGTGAGGGTGACCGCCATGGCTATCCCTTGTCAGTTGTCAGTTGTCCGACTCCATCGTGGCACCTGGACCGGGGCGCGCGATGCGCCCCGGTCGGATCAGATCAAGCCACTTAGCTTGGCGGGAGCAGCGGCGTGATGACCGCCTGTGCCGTCTGGAGCGCGTCCTCGACGTTGCTCTGGCCGCTGATCGCAGCCTGGATCGCTTCCTGGATGGCGTTGGAGATCTCCGGGTACTTCTCGCCATAGGCGCGAGGTTTGGCCACCTTGAGCTGCTCGACGAAGATGCTGAGCACCGGATCCCCCGTCCAATGCGAGTCTTCGGCCAAGTCCTGGCGGCTCGGCAGCTTGCCAGACTGCTGGAGATAGGCTTTGAGATTGTCGGGTTGCTGCGTCCAGGTGAGCAACTCCCAGGCCGCGTCGATATTCTCGCCGCCTGCAACAATGCTGTAATTCTCGCCGCCGAGAATCGAGGCGGCCTGGACGTCTTCGGGGAGGGTTGCCACCTCCCATTGGAGGTCAGCGCTTTGCTCCGTGATCACAGGGATCTGCCACGGTCCATTGATCATCATCGCGGCCTGGCGGTTCTGGAACTGGGCGAGGACGTCACCCTGCGTCCAGCCGAGAATGCCCTGCGACATCTGACCGTTCTCAACGAGATCGACCCATAGCTGGAGCGCTCGGCGGCCGCCCTCGCTATCGATGGTCGGAATATCCTCGCCGGTCTCCCACAGGAAGGGCAGCCATTGGAACGTGCCCTCCTCACTCTGGACTGCTGAAACCGCGAGACCGAAGCGATCGCCTTCGGTGAGGGCGGCTGCCGCGGCCGTCAACTCGTCCCAGTTCGTCGGGGCCGCGACGCCGGCGGCGCCGGTGAACTCGGTGTTGTGCCACAGGACAAGGCAGTTGCTGTTGTCGGGGATGCCGTAGTTCTTCTCCTGGTAGACCGTGGAGTTCCAGGGACCGTCGAAGTAGTTGTCTGCCTCGCCCCAGGCGGTCACCCGTTCGGTAAGGTCCTCGAGGATGCCGAGGGCAGCGAACGCCTGATGGTCGGGGTTGTCGATCACCGCGACGTCGGGCAGGGCGCCGGCGGCGGCCCCTTGCAGCAGGCGCTGCTTGAGGTCGGCAAATTGGATGGCGGTCCGCTCGATCGTGACGTTGGGATGGGCTTCCATGTACCGCGCAAGCTGCGCGTCCATCGCCGTGGCGTTAGCGCCCTCGGCGTAGTAATCCCACCAGGTCAGCGTGACTGGCGCGTCTTGCCGGGCAATGGTGCGCTGGGGCGTGATCGGGCCGGCCAGCGCCGCGCCGGCCGCACCGGCGGCCGCGCCTTTGAGGAGACTTCGGCGATTGAGTCGTGTCTGCATCTCGTTGCTCCTTGCTCCGTGTTTCGCGCTCCGTGTCCGGCTAGCCGAGACAAGGCCCAAATATCCAGGGGTCGTTACCGAGTTGCCGCCAAGGCCACGCGGCCTGAGGCGCGATTGGGTCCCGAGCTGCGACGAACGGACAATTGGGCGCGCAGCAGTGACTGCGCGGGCTCTTCGCGACCACCTCCTTCCAACTGTCGAATCAGAAGCTCGACACCCATGCGGCCCATGTCGGCGGCGGGAAAATCCATCGTCGTCAGCGGGGGTGTGATGAGCTCGGCAATGCGGCGCGAGGTGACGGCAACGATGGACAACTCGTCGGGGACGCACAGGCCGTGGTCGTGGATCGCCCGCATGATGCCGCCGATTGCTTCCGAATTGAGGACGATGATCGCCGACGGCGCTGGTTCGGTCGCGATCCGGGCGTGGATGACATCGTAGCCGGACCGTGGGATCGATTCGCAGAAGATGATCTCACCGGTGACGCCCCGCGCCTGGCAGGCGCGGGTGAAGCTGGCCGCCGAGCGCACTGACGGACCGTAGCCCTCGTCGTGGAGCGCCTGTTCGCGGCCGACGAGCACGATGCGGCGATGGCCGAGGTCGGCCAGGTGGTCGACAGCGGCCTGCTGGGCGTGTTCAAAATCGAGATCGACATAATGAACGCCCTCGTTCTCCGCGCAGTGCCCGATGAGGGTGAAGGGGTAGTTGCTGGCCCGGAGCAACTCCACGCGGGGGTCGTGCAGCTTGATTTCCATCAGGATCAAGCCGTCGACGAACCCCTGGCGAATCATGCGCAGGATTTCCTGGTCCTCATCAGGAGTGGTCGAAAGGCGGAAGGAATAGCCGTGCTTGCTGGCGGCTTCGACGGCGCTGAGGACGAACTCCAGCGGCATCTCGGCGAGCCCTTGTGGGCTGGACGGGTAGAGGAGGGCAATGGTGTGGCTGCGGCGGCTGGCGAGGGCGCGTCCGACCGCGTGCGGCTGGAAGTCGAGCTCTGCCATCGCCGCCAGAACACGGAGCCGGGTTGGCTCAGAGATGCGGCGTTTGCCGCTGAGGGCGTACGAGACGGTGCTGAGGGAGACGCCGGCCCGCTGGGCAATGTCGACCATCGTCGCCACGGTCGTTCCCTGCCGAGGACTATCGTTCGTCGAAGCGTTTCGATAGCACGCAGTTTAGAGGGGCCGTCGTTCACTGTCAATGGGCTGGCCTGGTCCCTGGTCCCTGGTCCCTGGTCCCTGGTTCGCTATCGCCGCCGGCCGGTCAATGACCCCAGCAATCCCCGCACCAGGCCGCGGCCGATCTGGCTGCCGAACGAGCGAGCGGCCGACTCGGCGACGTCTTGCAGCATCGCCTCTGGGCTGTCCTGACGGCGGCGCGACGTCGAACGAGACTTCCGGCCCTCGCGCGCGGCCGCCTGGCCCCACGACGCATCGGCGTCGGCCGCGCGCGCCGCGGCCACCGTTTCCTCGGCCGCGGCGGCGGTCTCCGCGGCCTTCTGCTTGAGCATCTCGTACGCGGAGGACCGGTCGACGGGTTGCTCGTATTTGCCGCGCACGGGGGAGGCGTTGACGATGGCGGCGCGCTGCTCCGGGGTGATGGCGCCGATCAGGCTCTTGGGCGGGATGACGTAGGCGCGCTCGACGATGCCGGGCGCGCCTTTGGGGTCCAGGAAGGACGTCAACGCCTCGCCGACTTCAAGCTGCGTGATCGCCTGCTCGACGTCGAGCTTCGGGTTTGTGCGGAAGGTCTCGGCGGCAGCGCGAACCGCCTTCTGGTCGCGCGGGGTGTAGGCGCGCAAGGCGTGTTGCACCCGGTTGCCGAGCTGGCCGAGGACGATGTCGGGCACGTCGAGCGGGTTCTGGCTGACAAAGAAGACGCCGATCCCTTTCGAGCGGATGAGGCGGATGACCTGCTCGATTTTGTCCTGCAACGCCTCCGGCGCGTCGTTGAAGAGGAGATGAGCCTCATCGAAGAAGAAGACGAGCTTCGGCTTGTCGACATCGCCCGCCTCCGGCATCTGTTCGAAGAGTTCGGAGAGGAGCCACAGGAGAAAGGTGGCGTAGACGGTCGGCGACCGCATCAGCAGGTCGGCGGCGAGGATGTTGATCATCCCCTCACCGTCGGAGTTGGTCCGCATCAGGTCGGTCAGCTCGAGCGCTGGTTCGCCGAAGAGTCCGTCGCCACCCCCTTCCTCCAGCCGCAGGAGGTTGCGCTGAATCGCGCCGATGCTCGCCGGCGCGACCGTCCCGTACTCGGTCGTGAGCGCCTTGCGATTCTCGCCGACGAACTGGAGTAGCGCCCGCAGGTCTTTCAAGTCGAGCAGCAGAAGCCCGTGGTCGTCCGCGTACTTGAAGACCAGGGTGAGGACGCCGTTCTGCGTATCGTTGAGGTTGAGCAGGCGACTGAGCAGGAGCGGACCCATCTCGGAGACCGTGGCGCGGACCGGATGACCTTGCTGACCGAAGACATCCCAGAAGGTGACCGGAAAACCGGTGTAGGCGAAGTCGGTCAGACCGAGCGTCGCGATGCGCTCGGTCACCTTCTCGTTGTCGCCACCGGGCTGGCTGATGCCGGCGAGGTCGCCTTTCACGTCGGCGAGGAAGACCGGCACGCCGATCTCGCTGAACTTGGTGGCCATAGCATGGATGGTCACCGTCTTGCCGGTGCCGGTCGCCCCGGCGACGAGACCGTGCCGATTGGTCATCGGCGGCAGCAGGAACTGATCCAATTCGCCCCTGGCGATCAGGAGCGGGTGTGCTTCAGCCAAGTTGGTCGTCTCCTACGGTCCTGGTGGGAGTCCGGAGAGAGGATTGTACCGCCGAGACAACCGGCCGGGCGAGTCGCCGACTCGTTGCGACACGCCCTCTATTACGCGCGGGGCAGCGTGAACCGCACGGTGGTGCCTTGGCCGGGAATGCTTTCGATGGTGATGCGGCCGTCCTGGGCCTCGACGAGCTGCTTGACGAGGTGGAGACCGAGACCGGAACCTTCGCGGGTCTCGTCGCCGCGGCGCTTGGTGGGGTAGTAGCGGTCGAAGATCGTCTCGAGGACCTCCGCGGCGATGCCGACGCCGGTGTCGCTGATGGATAACTGGACGACGTCCTCGTCGACTCGTTCGTGGGCGTCGATGATGATCAACCCGCCCTCAGGTGTGTGCCGCAGCGCGTTGTAGAGCAAGTTGTGCAAGATCTGTTGGAGCCGCGTGGGGTCGGCGAGAACCATTGGCAATCCAGGGCGCACGACCGATTCCATCGTCACCTTACGCTGGTCCCAGGCGAGTGGCTTGAGCGCGGCGACCGCCTGCTCCACCACTTCGTTGATGCGTACCTTCGCGAGGTCCATCGGCAGCGCTGACTCTTCCAGCCGGGTGAGGGTGAAGAGGTCGTCGATGAGCCGGCTAAGGGTCACTGCCTCGGCGTGGACGACCCGCAGGGTCGCGGCCTCGTTCGCCGTCGCGCCGTTCTGACGGTCGAGCATTTGTTCGAGGTTGCCCTGAATGATCGCGATCGGAGTGCGCAGTTCGTGAGAGACGTTGGCGGCAAACGAGCGGCGGCTGCGGTCGCCGGCGGCGAGGCGCTCGGCCATGTCGTTGAAGCGGCGTCCGACGCGGCTGATTTCGTCGTCGCCGGAGATCGACACCCGGCGGCTGTGATCGCCCCGCGCCATCGACTCGGCGGCCGCGGCGAGGGACGAGAGGCGGGTTGAAACCCGGCGCGCACGCCAAACGCCGAAGGGGATGGCGACGACGAGCGCGGGAATCGCGACGTACCAGAAATAGCGCAAATTGGACCGCGCCGTTTCGGCGAGGAAGTCGCGGAACGAGACGATTTCGTTGAGATTGAGCGGCCAGCGCTGAACCAAAACGACGCCGACTAGCTCGCCGTCCCCCTTCAGCACCGGATAGGCGGCGGCGGTCACCTTCCCCTGAATGTCCGTGGCGTACCGCTCTCCGGTGGACGGGTTCACGGCGCCACCCCGGTTGATGACGGTCATCGTGACGTTGGCGGCGGGGTCAAAGGCGATCTCCTCGACCGAGTTGCCGGCTTCAGCCCATTCCTCATCGGTCGAAATGACGACCCGGCCGTCCGGAGAGAGGATGGCGATGCGTGCCACGCCCTCCATCTGCATCGGCTTGGAGGTGTCGCTGGTGCCGGCGTTGTCGGGGTCGATCAGGGAGAGGAGACGCAACGAGGTGGCGGTGCGCTCGACGGCGAGTGCGTTATTCGACGTCAGGCGTTCAACGGTGTTGGGACCCAGCATGAAGCTGATGGTGCGCGCCTTCTCGCCCATCGTGTAGTCGAGGTAGGTGATCTCTTCGGGAAGAAAGCTCGGGAAATAGCCGAAAAACGACGCAATGGCCGCCGCCTCCAGCAGCAAGACGGCGAGGAGAACCACCACCGCGTGCGACACGATGAGTTGGACCATGATCCGGCGGCGGAAGAACCGAATCGGCGCAAGATGCACGGCGCCGAGCAGGCGCAGTCCGTGCCGGAGCATGGTCGGGCGCTCCTATCCGGCGGCGGCGGGGTCGTACTTGTAGCCGACGCCCCAAAGGGTGACGATGCGGTCGGCCACGGAACCACCGCCGCCCAGCTTGCGGCGCAGCCGCAGGATGTGGGTGTCCACCGTCCGGTCGAAGCCGCCGTAGGACGAGCCCCAGATGCGGTCAAGTAGGTAGTCTCGGCTGAAAACCCGACCTGGGTTGGCGACGAGGAGATAGAGTAGCTCGAACTCCTTGGCCGTCAGCGAAACCGCAAGTCCGTCGACCAAAACCTCGTGACGCATCGGATCGACGCGGAGGCTGGGCTGGTCCAGGACTTGCCGATTGGTCTCGTCGATGGTGTGCGATTCGTGGCGCATCATTTCGACGCGACGCAGGATGGCGGTGACGCGCGCCTGCAGCTCCCGCACGGCGACCGGCTTGACGATGTAGTCGTCCGCCCCAAGTTCGAGCCCGACCACGCGGTCGATCTCGGAGGCTTTCGCGGTCAGCATCAAGATCGGGATGATCTTCGAGCGGCGAACCTGGCGGCAGATCTCAAGACCGTCGACGCCGGGCAGCATCAGATCGAGGATGACGAGATCCGGGTCGGGTCGGCCGGGCTCGGTCAGGCGCCGGAGCGCGACGTTGCCGTCGTAAATCGTTTCGACAATGTGCCCTTCCTCCTGCAGCGCCTGCGCCACGATAGAGGCGAGCTCGCGTTCATCTTCAACGAGGACGATGTGTGCCATTGCTTCGATCCGACTATCTATCTATGTCGCGCCGCTTGGAACGACCGGCAAAGCTTCGGTTTCCACGGCCGCGAGATCGAGGCGAGACGACGCTCGATCGATGTCGATGCCCACGATGAGTCCTTCATCGTCAAGGTCAACCACAACCCCATCTGCCACTTCACGCGAGTCGACGCTTGTCCGTAGGTTGAGGTCGATGTATAGGGAATCGGTCTCAGGATAGTAATGCAGCTTCATCGGTGTTCCTCTTCCATGGCGCCGTCGCGACCGCGCGTAAAGTTCCGGTCTGGAAAGGCGTTATGGATCGTTGCGCCATCTTCAAGGGTGACGACG
>JBOGUE010000129.1:0-3247 GCA_050695955.1 Thermomicrobiales bacterium
AAGGCGCTGTCGGAGGAGTTCGGCCCGCGGGGCATCCGCGTCAACACGGTCTCGCCAGGACCCGTGCGCACGGCGTGGTGGACCGAGGAAGGCGGCGCGGCTGACATCATCGCCGCGCGGGCAGGCGCCGATCGTGAGACCGTGATGACCACGGTCGCGCCCGAGATGATGAAACTGACCACGGGACGCCTCGGCGATCCCCAAGAGATCGCCGACGTAGTTGCCCTGCTCGCTTCGCCGCGCTCGGCGAGCACGACCGGTGCGGAGTTCGTCGTCGACTCGGGGTTCCTCAAGGAGATCTAGGCGCGTTTCACGGTTATCGGCCGTTGGCCGAAGCGCGGCGCAGCCGCGCGGGCGCTGCTTGCCGCGCCCTACACGGTTCGTTTTATGTAGGGCGCGTTGCACTATCGACGGCGACGCCATCTTCCGGCTCACCGCAGTAGCGGAGGCGGGCCGCCTCGACCTCGTGGTAGTGGTCGTTGGCCCAGTCGCGGAGCACGGTTAGGGCCTCGACCAGCGTCTGGCCCAGGGGGGTTAGGCTATACGCAACCCGCGGCGGCGTGGCGGGGTAGACCGTGCGCTCGACTAGGCCGTTGCACTCCAGGTCGCGCAGGGTCTGGGTCAGCATCTTCTGCGAGACCCCTTCAAGCTCGCGCCGGAGGGCGTTGTAGCGAATGCTCCCCCCGGCCAGGGTCGTGATGACCAGGACCGCCCACTTGTCGGCGATCAGGGCCAGCGCCTGCCGCGGGCTCGCCTCCGCCGGCTGGCCGCCACCCCGCGACACCCGCACCTTGTCCAACACTGCTTCCATGTCCAATCCCCATCTTGTCGTTAAGGATACCCCCGGCATCGTAGCGTACTTTCGGGTGCCTACCGCACTTTTCGGTGCCTCCTTACGAATCAATAGCCTAGCAAGATAGGATGGTGGACGCCACCCTATGTGGGGTGGCCGGAAACTGACGCCCGCGATGGATTGCACTGAGTGGGTTGCGTTGCTTGACGAAAGGGAGCGCGATGATCGATACCACGACCCCATTCGGCGCTCGGGTCGCGCGGCGGTTGAGCGAGGAGTCGATTGTCTGGCTGACCACGGTTCGGGACGACGGCACGCCGCGGCCCAGTCCGGGCTGGTTTCTCTGGGACGGCAAGACGTTTCTGATTTACAGCCAGCCCAACACGCGGAAGCTGCGCAACATCGCGCGGAGCGCGAAGGTGGCGCTCCACCTGAACGGGGATCGCCACGGTAACGACATCGTGATCTTGACCGGCGACGCCCGGATCGCGGACGACGCGCCGCCGGGGCATGAGGTTCCCACCTTTGTGAAGAAGTACGAAGCGGACCTGGGGCACGGCGAGGCGGCGGAGCGGATGGCGCGGGACTACTCGGTGGCGATCCGGGTGACGCCGACCGGTCTCCGTGGGTTCTAATTTCCAGAAAGTTGGAGATAGGGATACGTACTATGCAGTTGCAGATTGAACGCCCGACGCTTCATCCGAACCGCCCGCTGAAGGTGGGCTACTTTCTGCCGGAGACCGAGGGTCGGCGGGGACCCGACGTCGCCCGCTGGACTGAGTTGCGTGACCTCGCCCTGCGAGCCGAGGCTGTCGGCTTCGACTCGCTCTGGGCCGTCGACCGCCTCCTCTTTCCGGCCGGGGAGGAGTACTCGGCTGAACTCAACGACACGCTGGGCGTCACCGCGCCGCTCTCCGAGCCGCTCTCCGAAACCGGGGACTCGAAGGGTGGGTGGGAAGCCTGGTCGCTGATGGCCGCGCTGGCGGCGGTCACGACGCGCGTCGAGCTGGGCCAGTACGTGACGAACAGCCTATTTCGCAACCCGGCGCTGCTGGCCAAGATGGCCGAAACGGTCGACGAGATCAGCGGCGGTCGCCTGATCCTGGCGATCGGGGCCGGCGACGGCGGGGGGGACGCGCCGCGGTTTGGCTACCCGAACGACCACCGCGTTGGCCGCTTCGAGGAAGCGATCCAGATCATCCATGGGCTGTTGCGGACGGGGCGAGCCGACTTCGAGGGACAGTACTATCGGGTCCGGGAGGCAGAGCTGCGCCCACGCGGGCCGCGCATACAGGGTCCGCCGATCCTGATCGGCAGCCAATTGGGGCCGCGCATGCTGCGCCTGGCGGCCCAATACGCCGACCTCTGGAATACCTTCCACGCATTTCGGCCGGAGGACGTGGCGGCGGGTCTGGCGCCGCTCGACGCCGCCTGCGCCGTGGTCGGCCGCGACCCGGCGACGTTGGAACGCGTCCTGAGTGTGATGGTCGACTTGCCCGGTCCGCGTCAGCACCCGCCGTCGACCGCCTACGGATACGAGCGCGCGGCGTTGGCCGCCGAGAGCGGCACGCTGCTGAGTGGGGAACCGGCCGCCATCGCCGAGGGACTGCGGGCCTACGCGCGGGTGGGGGTTGCGCATCTTGTCGTCTGGCTGGACCCGGACACGGTGGAGGGGATCGAGGCGTTTGCGCCGGTGCTGGCGTTGCTGGACGGCGAGTAGACGCATGGGATTGCGCCCGCGGCGCGCTTGACAGCCGGCGGCAGTACCCTATTGTGACCGAGACACGGGGATCCGCCCGAGTCGCCCTGTTGGGTGATTCGGGCGGTCGAATTGACGGTTATCGGTCTGCGACCGATGCGCGGCTGCGCCGCGCGGGAGGGCACAGGTCCCTCCCCTACGACGACGGGGCGCGGCAAGCTGAGCGTCGGTGGATGCTCGGCGCCTGAAGGAGGACTTCTTGCCATGCCGTTCGAGGTGTACGACTATCGGAGCGACGTGCGGAATGTGGTGATTACGCCGGAGATCCGGTCGCGGTTTCTGCGGATGGAGCCGGGTGAGGTTGCGAACCGGCATTCGCACGATCTGGGGCACGAGGTCTTTCTGGTGCTGGAGGGGCAGTGCGAGTTCGAGATCGAGGGGGAGCGGGCGGTGCTGGGGCCGGGGCAGATGTGTTTTGCCGGGGTCGATCAACTCCACCAGGTGCGGACGGTCGGCGACGCGCCGATGACGATGTATCTCTCGGTGACGCCCCACGTCGAGCCGACGCACACCCAGTGGGACGAGCAGGGCAACAAGCTGCCGCCGCGCTACGGCTTGGCGACGGCGAACGAACGGGCGGCCCAACCGGCAGCGCCCGCCTCGCCGGCCGAGCTTGCGGCTCGTCACGTCGCGGCGGCGCGGGTGCTCGCCCAGGCGGCGGTTGCCAATGCGGACGCACAGGCGACGGGCGCGGC
>JBOGUE010000130.1:0-10557 GCA_050695955.1 Thermomicrobiales bacterium
TGGGCGGCGAGGGCGCCGGGGGCGTTCAGGCCAAGGCCGATGGCGGAGATCTTCTCCGCGGTTTCAATTCGCGTCTGTTCTTGCGCGTCGTTCAACGCGGCCGGCGCATTCACGCCCTGGCGGAAGCGGGAGATCAGCTCCTCGGTCTTGGCGGCCTTCGCCTCTTCACGGGCAACCTTTGCCCGGCGAAAGCGATCATCCACCTTCGTCTGCAGCTCACCGCCGCTTTGCGGGGCGATAAGCACTGCCCCGATTGCGCCAATCGCCGCGCCGACGACACCGCCGGCTCCAAATTTCACGATTCGCTTAAATGCGCCCATTCATTTGCTCCCGAGAAATCAGGAGTCAGGAGTCAGGGGTCGTGGTTTGGCGACCGTGGCTCCGACTCTCCTCCCAAACATCAATCGTTGCGCAAAAGTCGGCGCGCCAGCCAGCCAAAGATGACGACGACAATGCCAAATGTCGCACCCACGCCCACGGCGCTGACAGGGTCAAGGAGCGTGCGGACATTTCCTTCGACCGGTCCGATGTGGACCAGCGCCTTCAGTTCGCCCTCGACCGTCGTCTGCCCGGAGGCGACGAGCCCGACCTTGCTTCGCACGATCCGCGCCTCGCCCGTGGCGACGACGCCCGCCGACCCGCCGTGGAGCACAGCCCGTTCGCTCTTGAGCACGAGTACGCCGGAGCGGTCGAACTGCGCCGAGCGGGCGTTGACATGCCGGGCATCGGAATGGTCCATGACGACGCGCTGGCCGGTCACCGTCTCCGCGCCGGAGCGCTCCATGGTCACCGTGGTCGCCTCGACGTCGCCGGCGTCGGCGTAGAGCAGTTCCGAAGCGGCGGTCGGACTCTTCGTGGTTTGTTCTTTCGCGACCGTCTCGCTCACCGCGCTCATCCGCGAGTCCCTTCCCCCGACGCCTGCCGCCCACGGCGGCATAATGTCTTTCGAGCGGCCAGTGTACCAGAGGGATCCAGACCGGTCGGTCTGGCACGGGAGAGGACGGCACGATGCGGATCTATCTCGGCGGGCCGATGTTCACGACGGCGGAAGTCCGCTACAACCTGTGGCTGACCGGCGAGCTGCGGGCCCGCGACTTCGAGGTCTACTGCCCGAACGAGAGCGAGCCGATCAACGACAAGACGCGCACCGACGTCACCGGCAGGCTGATCTACCAGTACGACATCGCCGCCGTCGAGGCCTCAAACGTCCTCCTCTGCCAGGTAAGCGAAGATTCGGGCACGAATTGGGAGGCCGGCTACATGGATTGTCTCTCGAAACACGTCGACCCGACCCGCTACTACGGCGTCCTCGGCCTCGCCACCGATATTCGCCTCGCCGCCCCACCCGACCCCACCAAACCGGGCGTCGACAACCAAACCGGCTATATCAACCAACTCGTCGTCGGGGGCCTGCAATTGTCGCTGGGCATCTACCAGGATGAGGAATCAGCCTTCACGCGCTTAAAGGAAATCCGGCGGGAGCGGGAGAATTCGTAGGGGCGGACCGATGTGTCCGCCCTGGTTCGATTGCAAAGCCCATGGCATCTGTGCGCGGGCGGACACGGAGGTCCGCCCCTACGATGACGTGCCTTTACCTCCATTCGATTCGTCCTGCAACGGCACTTCTGCAGCATCTTCGGCTTCCAAGATCTCCATCACCATGGCAGCGCACTCATTGCAGATTGCGACGCCTGAAGGTTGCGCGAACACGAGCCTGCGCACCTCGGCCTGGGACTTGTTACAGAACGAGCAACGGTACCTTTCGTCGCTCATCGATCACTCCCTCTATGCAATCGTCTTCATACGGCAAAGCACCATCATCGACCGCGCTGGCAACTCAACGCCCTCACCGGCCGCCACCGACCGGTCGGCAATCGGCATTGCATCGACCGTCGTGTCGATCACGACCGCCCAGCGTTCGTCGCCGTTGACGGTGGGGAACGTGAAGGTGACGTCGTTCTCGGAGCCGTTGAGGAGGAAGAAGAAGTCGTCGTCGGTGAGGCGATTGCCTCCGGCGTCGACCTCTTCCAGTGCCTTGCCACCCACACGCACGCCGAGCACGCGCACCCAGTCTTGATCCCATTCCTCGTCGCTCATCGGCACGCCGTCGTGGCCGAACCAGGCAATGTCCGCCACGTCGGACCCACGAATCGTTCTGCCTTGAAAGAACTTCGGGCGGCGCAGGCTCGGATGGTCGCGGCGGAGGGCGATCAGCGCCTGAGTGAAGTCGAGGAAGGCGCGTTCGCGGTCGTTCATTTCCCAATCGAGCCAGCTCAGATGATTGTCCTGGCAGTACGCATTGTTGTTGCCGTTTTGGGTGCGGCTCAGTTCGTCACCGGCGCAAAGCATCGGCACGCCCTGGGAGAGGACGAGGGTTGCCATCAGGTTGCGTTTGCTCTGTGCCCGCCGGGCGACGATTTGGGGGTGGTCGGCGTTCCCCTCGACGCCGTGGTTCCAGGAGCGGTTGTCGCCGTGGCCGTCGCGGTTCCCCTCGCCGTTCGCCTCGTTGTGCTTCTCGTTGTAGCTGACGAGATCGCGCAGGGTGAAGCCGTCGTGCGCGGTGACGAAGTTGATGCTCGCCGAGGGCCGTCGCCCGTCGTCCTGGTAGAGATCGCTGCTGCCGGTCAGGCGGTAGGCAAGCTCGGCCACGCCGACGTCGCCGCCGAGCCAGTAACTGCGGACCGTGTCGCGATACTGCCCGTTCCACTCGCTCCAGAGCGCGGGGAAGTTGCCAACCTGATACCCGCCTTCGCCCACATCCCACGGCTCGGCGATCAGCTTGACTTGCGAGATGATTGGGTCTTGATGGATGACATCGAAGAAGGAGGAGAGGCGGTCCACGTCGTGCAACTCGCGCGCCAGCGCCGACGCCAGGTCGAAGCGGAAGCCATCGACGTGCATCTCCTGCACCCAATAGCGCAGGCTGTCCATGATCAGTTGCAGCGCGTAGGGGTTGACGGCGTTGAGGGTGTTGCCGGTGCCGGTGTAGTCCATGTAGTACCGCTCGTCGTCCGCGACCAGGCGGTAGTAGCTGGCGTTGTCGATGCCGCGGAAGGAGAGGGTTGGGCCGAGTTGATTCCCTTCGGCGGTGTGGTTGTAGACGACGTCGAGGATGACCTCGATCCCGGCGCGGTGCAGCGCCTTGACCATTTCCTTGAACTCAGTCACCTGTCCGCCCGTATTGTCGGCGCTCGCGTACCGGGCATCAGGCGCGAAAAAGGTGATCGTGTTGTAGCCCCAATAGTTGCTGAGTCCCCTGTCGATCACATGCTTGTCGTCGAGGAAGGCGTGGACCGGCATCAGCTCGATCGCGGTGACTCCCAAGCTCGTCAGGTGCTCGATCGCCGCTGGCGAAGCAACGCCGGCATAGGTGCCCCGTTCAGCTTCCGGCACGCCCGGATGCAGTTGGGTGAAGCCCTTGACGTGCGCCTCGTAGATCACCGAGCGGTGGAGCGGCGTGCGCGGCAGTTCGTCGCCTTCCCAATCGAACGACGCGTCGACAACGACGCCCTTCGGCACGCCCCAGGAGTCGTCTTGGTCGTCGCGCGCGAGGTCCTCGTTCTCGTTACCGAGCGGGTAGCCGAATACCGGCGCGTCCCAATCAACCTGTCCAGTGATCGCTCGCGCATACGGATCGATCAGCAGTTTGTGCGGGTTGAAGCGATGCCCGTTCTCTGGGTCGAACGGCCCATCGACCCGGTAGCCGTACCGTTGGCCCGGTCCCACGCCGGGCAAGTAGCCGTGCCAGATGCGCCCGGTGACCTCAATCAGTGGCACGCATCGCTCGTTGCCGCCCTCGTCAAAGAGGCAAAGAGTCACGCTGGTTGCGTTCTCGCTGAAGAGGGCAAAATTGGTCCCCTCCCCGTCCCACGTCGCGCCGAGCGGCGACGCGGAGCCGGGAAGTAGCTTGAGGTCGTCGGGCACGAAGGTCTCCTTCAAAACAATCGATCGAGATCTGCTGTCACCGCGCGGTCTTGCTTGACGAAAACGGAACCGGATTGCCGCGCGGTGTGATAGTGTCCCGCCGACTGAGGATACGACAAGGCGCGAGCGCCGCTCCGCGCCCCCGAATGAGCCAGGAGTATGCAATGCCCAACCCGCAGCGCACCGTTGGCATCTTGATCTTCGACGACGTCGAGGTGCTCGACTTCTGTGGCCCGTTCGAAGTTTTTGCGACAGCATCAGCGCCGGGAAACGGCGATCCGGACAATCGCCATCTCTTCCGCGTCCTCACCATCGCCGAGAAGAACCAACTTGTCCGCTGCCGCGGTGGTCTCCTCGTGAACCCGCATCACACCATCCACGATCACCCACCGCTCGACGTCCTCCTCGTACCTGGTGGCCAGGGCACTCGCAAGGAGCGCACGAATCGAGCCGTTCTCGACTGGATCAAGGTCCAGGATCAGCAGACCGATCTCACCACCAGCGTCTGCACCGGCGCCTTCCTCCTCGCCGCCAACGGCATTCTCGACGGCAAACGCGCCACGACCCATTGGGCCAGCATCGACTGGATGCGGGAGCACCACCCCAAGGTCACAATTCTCGACGACCAACGATTCGTCGACGAAGGCAAGGTCGTCACCTCCGCCGGCGTCTCCGCCGGCATCGACATGGCCCTCCACATCGTCGCTCGCTTGCACGGCCAGGAGGTCGCCGCGGCCACGGCCCGGAACATGGAGTACGTGTGGCATGAGGCCAACGATGGCGATGCCGCGACCGCGAAGCGCCAATGAAGTCGCGGAGACTACTCAGGCGGGCACAAACCAATCCGGCCGCATTACGATTCAACGAGCTTGAGGCGCTTGCTCTTGCATTTGGCTTCGAGCTCGTTCGAATTACCGGTTCGCACCACATCTTTGCCCACCCGGCCGTGCTCACAGAGATCCTCAACGTTCAGCCAGACAAAATCGGCATGGGGAAGGCGTATCAGGTACGGCAGCTGATCAAAATGATCAAGGATTACGATCTGACGCCGGAGGACGATGAGCGATGAATAAGGATTACCCAATTCTGATCTTCTGGAGCGATGAAGATCGGACGTACATTGCCGACGTCCCTGATCTGAAGTACTGCTCCGCCCACGGCGACACGCCCCAGGAAGCCCTGGAAGAGGTACAGATCGCACTCAAGGCCTGGCTGGAGGTGGCACAGGAGCGCGGGATGCCTATTCCAGAACCGACCAGTCACCCATCAATGGCGCAAACGGCATAAGCATCGACATTCCGAGGTCAAGGATGGGCCAAGCGCAGCGGTCCCATCGCCAGCGCCAACATATCCGCCACCATCCCGGCGGCCGTGACCGCCGCGCCGGCGCCGGGGCCGGCGACGTTCAACGGATAGGCGTCGTAGCGCTTGGTGCGGAACGTAATGACGTTTTCCGGGCCTTGCAGTGCGCCCAGGACGGTGCGGCGGTCGACGGCGCGGAGGCCGACGGAAATGGGGCCGTCCGATTTGACGGACATGACGTATTTCAGCGTTTGACCGGTCGCTGCCGCCTCGACCGCTCGTCGTCCGATCTCGCCGTCCAGCAGCGACACGCGGTCGAGGAACTCGTCAACGCCGGCATCGCGCAGCTCGCTGGGCACCAGGCTTTCGACCTCGATCTCGGACAAATCGACCTGCCGGCCGAGGGTGCGAGCGAGGATCAGCGCCTTGCGAGCAACGTCGAGGCCGCTCAGGTCGTCGCGGGGGTCCGGTTCGGTATAGCCGCGCTCCTTGGCCGAGCGCACCGCTGCCGAGAATGCGGACTCTTTCACCACGTCGGAGAAAATCGCGCCCAGGGTGCCGGAGACGGCGCCCGTGATCTCGATGATCTCGTCGCCGGTGTCGAGCAGGGAGCGTAGGGTCGAGATGACGGGCAAGCCGGCGCCGCAGGTCGCTTCGTAGCGCAGCCGTCCGTGCGGCCCGGCTTCCGCCCAAAGTGCGTCTCCGTCCGGCGACCCGACCGGCAGGGCCAACGGCGCCTTGTTCGAGAGGACGACCCCGCCGCCCAGCCGCAGCGCATGGGCATCAAGCGCGGCCGGCGCATCCCCGGCTGCCGCGTCCATCACGACGACCGTGCCCCGCTCCGCCACGCGCTCGATCGCCGGCAGCGGCTCGGCGAGTGTCGCCCCGGTATCGTCGAGAGACGAACCAGACCTGCGCCTCGCGATGGCGTCGCGCAGAAATCGCTCGTCAAAACCATCGTCACGCTCGGAGACAAGCACGCCACCAGTGCTCACAACTGCAGCCACCGCGACATCGAGTCCAAGTTCACGCCGCCAGCGCTCGCGATGGTCGAGCACCTGATCGAGCACCGCCCCACCGACCGTCCCGATCCCAACCTGAATTAACTGTATTCGCGTCACGCCGTATCCCATTCCACCGTCAGACGCGGATCCGATCCAGTTGACCGCCCGTGCTCACCTGTGATTCCCCCCACCGGCGTCGTCCGTATCGCCGGACGCCTCGACGTCGAGTCCGGCCGGCTGACGGCTGCCAACCGCCGACTCGCGGAGCGCGCCCAGGCGACCGGCGAGGTCGGTCAGGTCCGGGCGGTGCCGGTGGAGGCGAGCGGAGAGATCGGGCAACGTGGGCAAGTTGGCCAGATTGGGCAGATTCGGCAGATTCGGCAGGTTGCGTCCGACGTTGCGATGCTCCCAGCGGTCGCGCAGGTCGCGCCGAAGTTCGTCGAAGGAACGACTCAGCGAGCGCTGCAATTCCTGCAACTCACGCAGCTCGAGGCGGGCCGCCTCCCGGCCCGCGGGCGTCGTCTGGCCCAGGTAGCGCACCTTGCGGGCACGATCGTCCAGCAGGCGACGGGGACCGACGCCCGCCAGTTCGTCCAACGCTTGCAAGATCGCCAGCTTAACTTGCGTCGCGGCAAAGTCCGGGTCGGCGTGCGCCCCCGGCGACGGTTCCGGGACGATGACGTCGACGACGCCGAGCCGGTGACAATCGCGCGCGGTCAGTTTCGAGGTGGTCGACGCGGTCGAGCCGCGGTCGCCCGCTTGGTACGGATGGACGGCGGCACTCTCCGGACCGGTGACGCTGAAGATCGCATGCTCTTGCATCAGGATGCGGTCGCCGACACCGAGCGCGAGCGCGCCCGCCCCGCTCGCCTCGCCGACGACGACCGAGACGATCGGCACCGGCAACATGCTCATCAGGCCGAACGCCTGGGAGACGGCGACGCCGATCCCCCGCGCCTCCGCTTCGATACCGCTCATCGCGCCGGGCGTGTCGACCAAGGTGACAAGCGGCAATTCAAGGTGCCCGGCCAGGCGCATCAAGCGCGACGCCTTCCGATAGCCTTCGGGCGACAGCCGGCCGCCGCGTCGCCGCTCCTGTTCCTCGCCGCGACCGCGCTCTTGGGCGATCACCGCGACGCTGACCCCTTCGAGCCGGCCAAGACCGCAGATGACGGCCGGGTCGTCCCCAAAGGCACGGTCGCCGTGCAGTTCGACAAACTCCGGCATCAGCCGCCGGATGTAGTCGAGACTTGTTGGGCGCTCCGCGTGCCGGGCCAATGCGACAGCCTCCCAGCCGCGAGCGCTGCCGCCCGTCCACGATGCGAGCGGTGTACTCGGCCGCGCTAAACCACGCACCGCGAAGAGATCGAGCAGCCGGCCCAGGTAACCTCGCAGTCGCGTGCGATCGACCAGATCGTCGATCATGCCATGCTCACGCAGGAACTCGGCGGTGTTCGGCCCTCCTCCTTCCACCGGCACGCCCGCCGACCCGCGCGCTGAGCCAAACCCGATCCGGGCGCCCGGTTCCGCCACGACGATGTCGGCCTGATTGGCCAGGCCCGCATAGACGCCGCCAGTGGTCGGGTGGGTGAGGACGCTGACGAACGGCACGCCGGCCCTGTGCAGCCGTGAGGCCATCGCCGCCGACTTGGCCAGTTGCACCAGCGTGAGCATCCCTTCCTGGGTGCGTGGGGCGCCGCCCGAACAGATCGCGATCAACGGCAAGCGGCGGGCGACCGCCAATTCCATCGCCAGCGCAATCTTCTCTCCCGCGACGGCGCCGATGCTGCCGCCCAGATAGACGTGGTCGATCAGGACGAGGACGGCGCTGTGGCCGCCAATCTCCCCGGTACCGGTGATGACCGCGTCGGAGACGAACCCGCGCTCGTGCGCCTCCGCGATCCGGTCGGGGAAGGGCAGCTGATCGTGAAAGACGATGGGATCGACCGAGATCAGCGCTGCATTCGTCTCAAGAAAGCAGTCCTCGTCGACGAGCAATCCGAGCCGCTCGCGCGCCGGCACCGAGAAATGGCGGTGGCAGCTTGGGCAGACGCGGAAGACGGCAAAAAGGTCGGCGCCGGTCAGGTCCGTGCCGCAGGATGGGCAGGCGAGATCAAGATCGAAATCGCCGAAGGCGTCCAGCCCCTCGCCCTCGCTTTCCTCCGCGGCCAGACGCTCCAGCAACGGTTCGGCGTTCGTCATAGGTCCTCCCGATCCGGATGCGCGAAGCGCACCAACGAAAGCCATGCTACGGGGTTGGACGGAGGACGACAAGGACGGACACCATTCGTCATCCTGAGCATCCCCCTCCGTCATCCTGAGCGCGGAGTCCACGTCGATGGATCTGGCTCTCACGAGAGACGTCCCTCAATAGAGCCAGATGCCTCGACGAACTCCGGGACTCCGGGACTCCGGGACTCCGAAGCTCGGCATGACAAGGGAGGGGAGTGGCTCAAGTGGAGCGGATTCAACATGACGGGATAGGAAATGCTGCCAGATGAACATGCTCAGGAGTAAGCCATGGCCTCTTCGGATAAGATGTCCGCCCAGTAAGACCAGCAGGCAATCGAAGGAGACCTGAGACGGTGAGCGAGCGAAGCACACTAAACTTCGAGCGGACCGAGGCGGTAGCGCGGGGGGGAATGGTTGCGGCGAAAACGCGGCTGGCAGCCGAAACGGGCGCGGCAGTCCTGCGGCGCGGCGGCAACGCCATCGATGCGGCCGTGACGACGGCGCTGACCGCCGGGGTCGTCGAGCCGTCGATGAGCGGCATCGGCGGCGGCGGCTTCCTCGTCGCGCACTTCCCCGACCGCGATGAGGCGGTCGCGGTCGAATACCCGATGGTTTCGCCCGCGGCAGCGACGCCCGGCATGTTCCCGCTCGTGGGCGGCGCCAAGGACGCCGAGCTCTTCGGCTGGCCGGCGGTTGTCGATAGCGCAAACGTCGTCGGCCACCGCGCCGTCGCGGTCCCAGGGACGGTCGCCGGACTGTCGTTGGCGCTCGAACGGTACGGCACGATCTCGTGGGCCGAGGCGCTGGAACCGGCCATCGCTTACGCCGAGGGAGGCGTGCCCGTCACCTGGCTCACGACGCTAGGCGTCGCCCGCGATCTCGCGAACTTGAGACGCTTTCCGGCGACCGCCGCCATCTTCGTCCGGCCGGACGGCCAACCGCCGACGACGCTCGACCAGACCCGCCCGGAGATCCTGCGCCAAACCGATTTGGCGCGGACGCTGCGCACCCTCGCCGAGCAGGGACCGCGCGCCTTCTATCAAGGCGAGATTGCCCACCAGCTCGCGACGCATGTGCGGGAGCACGGCGGCATCCTCACGCCTGACGACCTCAGCCGCTACCAGGCCACGATCGCCGAGCCGCTCCGCGTTGCATACCACGGGCACGACCTGTATACGGTGGGCAAAGGAACCGGCGGCACGACGCTGGCGCAGTCGTTGGCGCTCCTCGACGGCGTCGACGTCGCCGCCCTCGGCCACAACACGCCGGAGACCCTGCACCGGATCGCGCAAGCATTCCGCGTCGCCTTCGCTGACCGCTACGCCTACTTGGCCGACCCCGATCAGATCGAGGTCCCGCTCGCGGCTCTGCTGAGCGTCGACTACTTGTCTGAACGGAGAGCCGCCTTCCAGGCCAATGGCACACGACCCATCCTCGCGGCCGACAAGGGGCGACTCGATGTCACCCACGACCTTGCTGCCTCGATGCCTGAGTACACGAAAGGCGGGAGCACGACCCACCAGAGCGCGATCGATAAGAATGGCGTCGCCGTCGCCGTGACGCAGACGTTGCTTAGCGTCTGGGGGAGCCGCGTGGTGGTGCCCGGCACCGGGGTGCTGCTCAACAACGGCATGATGTGGTTCGACCCGGAACCGGGACGGCCCAACTCGGTCGGCGGCGGCAAACGACCGCTTTCGAACATGTCGCCGGCGCTGCTGGTCAAGGATGGTCACGCGGTCGCCGCCATCGGCGCCAGCGGCGGTCGCCGCATCCAAAATGCGCTGGCGCAGGTGGCGATGAACCTCATCGACCACGGCCTGACGATGCAACCGGCGGTTTCGGCGCCGCGCATCGACGCCTCGACGCCGAATCTGATCGTGAGCGCCCGATTGCCAGGGGGGATCGTCCAGCAGCTCACCAAGCTCGGCCATAACACCGTCGTCTTGGCCGAAAGCCAGTTTTTGGGCGACTTCGCCTCGCCCGCCTGCGTCCAAGTCGCCGACGGCGCCTTCCGCGGCGGCGAGGCTGACGGCGAAAAAGAACTCGTTCCAGGCGAAGATGATCGCGAGGAATACCGTCGCGACCAAGCCGGACG
>JBOGUE010000131.1:0-13655 GCA_050695955.1 Thermomicrobiales bacterium
TGCCAGACCGGGGTGGGATCGAGGCCAACCGAGCGCACGGATACACGCTCGGCACGAGTGGTTTCTACATCGCAAGAAATCGGCGAGAGGTCGTCGCGGCGACGACTCTCGGCCTCTACACACCGCATAACACCTTCGCCCGCTTCCGGGGAGAACTGCTGTTTCCGGCCGCCTTGGATGCGGAACTCGGCGTCACATTCCTGAAGTCCGCGTGGGACGTCAAGCCCAGCCAATCGCTCCGCGACAAGCTGGAACAAGTCGTGATGCCGTACGTGAGACAGGCTCGAAACATTTACATAAAGACGCAGAAGGGATCATCCGAGCAGGTACCGCACGAGGAAGCCGCGAAGATAATCCGCCAGCGCTCGCCGTTCCTTCGGAAGCCGGCGACCGACATCGAATGGCGCTCCAGTCCGAAGAAGGAAGACGGTCAGGAACGCAAGCCTGACGGTCCATCGCGCAGCGGTAGGGAGCCTCAGTCGCCACGGACGCAGCGTGCATTGGCTGACGTTGCCTCCTTCGAAGTGAAGGATCTCGGTCCGACGGCGCCCTTCTTCGATGCCACGCTCATCGGCCGGAAGATTATCATCACCTACAACGGCGCACATCCGTTCTACCAGCGTTTCATCCTAGAGAACCGAGAGAACCGCGGGACCATCGCGGCGATCGACTACCTCGTCTATTCGATGGGCGCAGCGGAACTTCTCACCAGGGACGACGATACGTACCAGTTCATCGAGCGGATGCGGGAAGACACGTCGTTCAACCTGCGGCAATTGCTCGCGACGTAACCCCGCCCTTCACCGCTCGCTTATGCTACGAAGCCCGCTGGCCCTGGGTCCAGCGGGCTCGCTCTCTGTTATCGAAAGAGGGATTTGTAGTTCAGCGCGGTGTTTTCGACTGCCGGCCCGCGTACTTCGCCATGAACCGCTGGTGGATATCGAAGGCGGCGCGTTTGCGTTTGGGCTTGAGTTGGACGTAGCTGCCGTCGGCCGTCAGCTCGCGGGCGTTGACGTTGTCCTTGAAGTAGGCGGGTAAGAGCACGTCGCGGATGTGAGCCTTCAGCGTGGCGTCTTCAACGGGGAAGATGACCTCGACCCGGCGATCGAGGTTGCGCTCCATCAGGTCGGCGCTGCCGAGATAGATCTCGTCCTCACCGCCGTTGTGGAAGTAGTAGACGCGGCTGTGCTCCAGGAAGCGACCGACGATGCTGATCACCCGGATCGTCTCGCTCCACCCCGGCACGCCAGGCCGCAGGCAGCAGATGCCGCGCACGATCAAGTCGATCTGCACGCCCGCCCGCGACGCGCCGTAGAGCGCGCGGATGATGTCGCGGTCGACGAGCGAGTTCATCTTGAAAATGAGCCGCCCCTTGCCGGTGCGCCGGTGCGCCTCGATCTCCCGCGCAATCGCCGCGATGAATCGCTGCCGCATCTGCCCCGGCGCCACCCAGAGCTTGTTGTACTCCACTTGGTGGGAAAAACCGGTGAGGACATTGAAGACCTCGGAGACATCGCTGCAGATGTCTTCGCGCGCCGTCAGCAGGCCAAAATCCTCGTAGAGTCGGGCGGTGCTCGCGTTGTAGTTTCCAGTTCCCAGATGCGCGTACCGGCGCAGCCCGTCCGGCTCGCGGCGCACGACCAAGGTTGCCTTGCAGTGCGTCTTCAGACCGGCGACGCCATAGGCGACGTGGACGCCGTGCTCCTCGAGCGCTTGGGCCCAGGTAATGTTGTTCTCTTCGTCGAACCGCGCCTTCAACTCGACCAAAACCGCGACCTGCGTGTCGTCGTCGCGCGCTTCGATCAGCGCCGGGATCAGCGGCGAGTCCTTACCGATGCGGTAGAGAGTCTGCTTGATCGCCATCACGTTGGTGTCGGTCGCGGCGGCGCGCAGGAAGTCGGCGACCGCATTGAACGATTGGTATGGGTGATGGACGAGCACGTCGCGTCGCCGCAGCGTGGCGAAGATGTCGGCGTCGTCCTCGCCGTCCGCGTCGACGCCGATTGGTGGCTGCAACGCGGGAACCGACGACGGCACAAGCGGCGGATCTTTGAGGTCCGGCCGGTCGAGCCGCAGCAGTCCCATCAGGTTCTCGCAGGCCAGCGGGCCGTCGACGACGTAGGAGTCGCGTTCCGTGGCGTGGAGCTGCTCGATCAGCCATTGACGGACGTCGGCCGGCATGGTGGTGTCGGTGATCATCTGGACCACCGAGCCGAAGGTGCGCTGCGAGAGGAACTCGCGCATCGTGAAGAGCAGATCGTGGTCGCCGTCGTCGTCCTCGTCGACCTCGATGTCGGAGTCGCGCAGGACGTGGAAGGGATAGGCCGAGACGATTTCGTTGCCCGCAAACAGGCGCGGCAGGTGCGCCGCGATGACCTGTTCCAGCCACGTCATGCGGACGCGGTTGGCTTTGCCACCTGTGTCTGGCACCGTCACCAACCGCGGCAGCACGGCCGGCACCTTGATCCGCGCAAATCGGGCGCCGACGCCCGTGGAACTGAGGACGACGATGAGGTTCAGACTCTGGTTCGAGACATGGGGGAAGCGGCGGGCGCGGTCGATCGCCTGCGGCGTCAGGACGGGGAAGATCTCCCGCTCGAAGACCGCGCTCACCGCGGTCCGTTCGTCCGTATGCAGCCGGTCGAAGTCGACCAGCTCGATACCGTGCCGCGCCAGCTCGGGCAGCAATTCGGCGCGCACGACCCTGGCGTGCCGGTCGAGCAGTTGTTGCACCTTGGCGCGCACGGCGACGAAGGCGACCTGCGGCGTCCGCCCGTCCGGGCCGGCCTCGGCGATGCCGGCCGCCAGCTTCTGTTTGAGGCCGGCGAAGCGAATCATCGCCCATTCGTCGAGGTTGGAGGCAAAGATCGCCGCGAATTTGACTCGTTCCAGCAGCGGCGCCGTCTTGTCCTCGGCTTCTTCGAGGACACGCCGGTTGAATTCGAGCCAGCTTAACTCACGGTTGATGTAGAGCTCGGGGAGCAACGGTGGGAGGACAAAGGCATCGCCGGGGGATAGGTCAGAAGCTGCCACCGGCTCATCGGCATGACCCGCCGATGGCTGGCCGTTCAGCGAGGCCGCGGGAACGGTGGACGCGGGTTGGATTTGGATGCGGGATTCTGTGCTCATAGTTCGCGGCCGCGGCCTCCGCCAGCTCGGCTCCGGGCCGCCGCGCGGCTAGGCCAAGGGAGCCAGATGTCCGTTCGCGATCTGATGCGCTTCCACAATATCGCGCACGCGCCGATAGGCCAGGACCGGCACGAAGCTGCGCACCTTGATCGCGTCACCCCAAAGTTCCTCGACCGCTTCGCGCGCGCAGCGCTCCAGGAATGCCTCATCGACGAGGCCGGTGTAGGCACGCTTCGCATCGACGAGCACTCGCGCCACCACGGCGCCTGATGTCTTGAATCCGTCCATCTGGCCAAGGAGATGGTCCATTGGCGTCCCCTCGCCCAGCCGGTCGACCGGTATGGCCGCTCGCCCGCGGGGCAGCATTGTACCGAATTGGCGACAACAGAGCCCTCCCCGCGCCGGAGTGCATTGGCGGGTCGGGTCGCATCCGATATGCTGCAACGGGATGCGCCAAACAACCAAGGCCGCATTGTTAAACCTTGATGAAATGTTGGTCGCCGGTTCGACGGTGTTGCAACGTTGCCTCACCTTCGGTACCCGATAGGAGCAGCATTTCCGTTGTATCCAATCCCGATCAGCGGCCGACTCCGGCCGGTTCTTGTTGCGGCGTCGATTTTTGTCGCGGTGGCCGTCCTCAGCGCCGGCGCGGCCGGCGACGGCACGTTGCCGGGCGATCGCCGCTTCGCCCGGTGGTTGCAGGCCGCGCCGGTACCTGGCGCCGGCGATCTCGCTTCCATCGGCAACGTCCTCGGCGAGTCCGCCATCGGAGCGCCGATCGCCCTCGTCGCGGCGCTCGCGTTGGCCTGGTGGCGACGATTCGAGGTTGCCGCGCTCATTCTCCTCGCCGCGGCGCCGCGGCTGGTCAACGAGACGTTGAAATCGCTCTTCGACAGCCCACGGCCAACCGGCGACGACGTGCGCGTCACCGAGATCGCCGAGCATTTCGGATTCCCCAGTGGCCACGCGATGGGATCGGTCCTCCTCTACGGGTCGCTTGCCATCGTCGGCTTTCGTCTCTTGCGTCCCGCCTGGGCACGCGGAGCGGCATGCAGTGCGGCCATTTCCGTCATCTTGCTCGTCGGGTTCGGCCGGGTCTACGTCGGGGCGCATTGGCCGAGCGACGTACTCGGCGGCTATCTCTGGGGCGTCGTGTTCTTGTCGCTGGCTGTTGGCGCCGTCACCCTGGCCGGCGACCGCCTCGGCCGGCGACCCATCCCAGTCCCGCGTGAGTCCGGGCTACAATCACCCGGATCGAACGACGACCGATAGAAGGAGGGTGCGTATGACCGCGCCGTCGATCGAGACAGCATTGGCGCCGGGGTACGACAGCGCGAAGATCCGCGAGGCGATCCGCGACAACGCCTGGCTGCACTTCACCCAAATGGCGTCCTATCAGGATCCGGAGACGCGTCCCCTGGTGTTGGTCCGCGGCGAGGGTTCGACCGTCTGGGACGACCAGGGGCGCGCCTATCTCGACTTCCTGGCCGGGATCTACTCGGTCAACGCTGGCTACGGCCAACGCCGGATCGTCGAGGCGATGGCGGCGCAGGGCGAGCAGATTCCGTATGTCAATTCGTTCGGGTATATCAGCGTACCCGGCGCGGTCCTGGCCGACCGCCTCGGCGACCTGGCTCCGCTTGGCGGCAATGCCCGCGTCTTTTTCACCTCCGGCGGCTCCGAATCGGTCGAAAGCGCGCTCAAGCTGGCCAAGCAATACCAACAGCTACGCGGATTCCCGAACCGCTGGAAGACGATCTCCCGCCGCGGCGCATACCACGGCACGACGATGGGCGCGCTCGCGGTCAACGGCATGACGGGCGCCCGCGCTCCGTTCGGGCCATTGGTCCCTGGCGCGCGCCACGCGCCGATGTCTCACCGCTACCGCTGCCCGTACTGCCAAGATGCGCCGGCCTGCACCCTAATGTGCTACGACGAGGTCGAGCGCCTGGTCGAGTTCGAGGGGCCGGAGCAAGTGGCGGCGATCATCATGGAGCCGGTCCAGAATGCCGGCGGCTGCATCCCACCCGGCTCGATGGAGTATTTCAAGAAGGTCCGCGCGCTCTGTGACCGCACCGGCATCTTGATGATCATGGACGAGGTGATCTGCGGCTTTGGGCGGCTCGGGGAACTCTTCGGCTCGACCTACTTCGGCGTCGAGCCGGACATGATTACCACCGCCAAGGGGATCACGTCGTCCTACGCGCCGCTTGGCGCCGTGCTCGTCAAGAAGGCGGTCGCCGACGTCTTCAACGAGGGACCGGGGTTTCTCCACGGGCTCACCTTCGGCGGTCACCCAATCGCCTGCGCCGCCGCGCTGGCCAACATCGACATCATGATCGAGGAGGACCTGCCCGGCCGGGCGAAGGAGATGGGCGCGTATCTGCGCGCCGAACTGGAAGCGGCGTTCGCCAACCACCCGAACGTCGGCGATATCCGGGGCGCGGGTCTCTTCCTCGGCGTCGAGCTGGTCAAAGACAAAGCCAGCAAGCAGTCGCCAGAAGAAGAGGGTTTGCTGGCCTGGTTGACCGACCAAATGCGCGAGCACGGGCTGATCCTGCGTAACGACGACCGCGGCGACCCCACGACGCAGCTCAGCCCGCCCCTCGTCGTCACCAAAGAGGAGTGCGACCAGGTCGTCGAGGTCCTCCGGGTCACCTTCGACGAGATGGGTCGCAAGCTGGGGACGGTCGGCACGACTCACGCCGTTTCATAGGAAGGCTCCCTAACGGGACGCTGCCTGCCGCGCCCACTTTGTGCACTGCGCTCTGCTCGGAACGAACCCATGTAGGGGCGGATCTTGTGTCCGCCCGCGCGGCGCGGCCGCGCTTCGCGGAGTTGCGCCGCGGGCCGATCACCGTCCGATAGACGGGCGCAGCATGCAGCGCACCAAAACTACACCCGGCGGTACTTGGAGGAAATCGTGTCCGATCCCCGGTTTGAACGGTGGGCGAATGTACTGGTTGACTACTCCGTCGAGGTCAAAACGGGCGACACCGTCGCCATCGTGGGGGAGGTTGCCGCCGAGCAGCTGTTGCGAGCAATTTACCGCACGGTCATCGAGCGCGGCGGATTGCCGGTGCTGATGCCCGGGCTCGACGGCGCGGCGTCCGATCTGTTGCGATTGGGGTCTGACGAGCAACTTCAGTTCGTCTCGCCGCTCGAGCGTTTCGCCCGCGAGGAGGCCGACGTCTTGATTCGCGTCGCCGCGACGTCGAATACGCGGGCGAATGCCGAACTCGATCCCGATCGGCAGAGCGTACATGCGCTGGCCCGTGCCGAATTGACCCAAACGTTCATGCAACGGGCCGCCGAGGGCACGTTGCGCTGGACCGGCACGCTCTTTCCGACCGCGGCCTACGCCCAGGACGCCGACATGGGCACCGAGGAGTTCACCGACTTCTTCCTGCGCGCCTGCAAGCTCGACCAGGCCGACCCAATCGCGGCCTGGCGAGCCGTCGCCGCCAGGCAAGCCCGGCTCATCGCCTGGCTGGAGGGCAAGTCCGAGATTCACGTCGTCGGCCCGGATACCGATCTGGTCCTCTCGTACGCTGGCCGGCGCTGGAACAACTCCGACGGCCACCGCAATTTCCCGTCTGGCGAGATCTTCACCGGGCCGGTCGAGGACTCGACAAATGGTTATGTCCGCTTTTCCTACCCGGTCGTTACCGCTGGGCGAGAGATCGAGGATATACGGCTGCGCTTCGAGGACGGCACGGTGGTCGATGCGACGGCGGCGCGGAACGAGGCGTATCTGATCAGCATGCTCGACAGCGACGACGGGGCGCGGCGGCTCGGCGAGTTCGCCTTTGGCACGAACTTCGACATCACCCGTTTCTGCAAGAACATCCTGCTCGACGAGAAAATCGGCGGCGCCATCCACCTCGCCGTCGGCGCCGGTTACCCCGACACCGGCAGCACCAACCGCTCCGCCATCCACTGGGACATGATCTGTGACGTGCGGCAGGGAGGGCGGGTCGAGGTCGACGGGCAGCCCTTCCTCGTCGACGGACAGTATGTGGTTTGACACAGGTGCGCTGAGTGATAGATTCGGTCGCGGTTCGGCATGAAATCGCCGCATAGTGTTGGTAAGTGCGTTAAGTGTGCAAGGAGGCGTTCACCGTAGCAGTCATCACTCCCGTCGTTGGATGGACCGGAGGTGACGATATGGTGGCAGCGTCTCGCTGATCCGACCTTTTCCCGCGCATCTCCCTTCCAACGACAACGCCTACTGACCGGCCGGTTCGATCAACCGCCCGGTGTCGTTGGCGTCTGCCCGTGAGCGGCAGACGGTGGAGAAAGGCGCATACTTGCGGCCCCGCCATCGGCGCGGTCGGCTCGATCTTCTCGATCCGTGTGGTGATCGCGCCGGTTGTGGAGGTGCAGGAGGTGGCCTGAGGCAAAATCCCGGTAGGGGCGGACCGGATGCCCTCTGGGCGATGTCCGCCCTGGTTCGGTTGCCAAGGGCGTCGGTACTCGGCAACGCCCAGAGGGCATCCGGTCCGCCCCTACTCGGCCAACCCCTTCATCAATTCATCGACTGAGGTGAAATAACGGCCGCCGCTGGCTTCGATGAAGTAGCGGACCTGGAGGTTGACGCCGGCAGCCTCGTTGTCGCCGGTCATTCGAAAGTCGGTGCGCAGACCGTGGGTCAGCTTGCCGAGACCATAGGCGAATCCGACCTCCGCCGCGGTCCCGGAGTCGACGTCGACGCCGTCCAGCACCGCGACGACCGCGTCACACGACCGGATCCGGTCCTCGTTGGCGCGGCCGATCTCGTGGTTGATCCGGGCCAGCAGATGCCGCCGCTCGTCGACGTCGCGGATCGTGGGCACGCGCGCGAAGTCGTCGTCGAAGCGGCGATCGTCCCACGGGTTCACCACCTCGACGTGGGCGCGAAGCTGGTCGATCAGCCGATCCATGAACGCTCGTGTTGACTCGGCAAACCCGAGCGGCGAGGCAAGATAGACTTTCATCGGTGGCGGTCCCCAGGATGGGCGACGACGTCGCCGCGAGCGTCAGACCCACCATCATACGGGCAACCGCGTTCTCCGCGCTCGGCGAAGCGCATGCCTTGCGTATAATCGGCCGCATGGCACAAGGGACAGGGCAACCGGACACAATCAGCGCCACCCGCTCACGGTCACGCGGCAATCGGCCGGAGGGCGACCTCGTACCGTCGCGCCGGCAGTACCTCGATCTCAAGAGCGAGCATCCCGACGCGATCCTGCTCTATCGCCTGGGCGACTTCTACGAAACCTTCGACGACGATGCGAAAGTTGTGGCGCGCGACGCCAGGATAACGCTGACCTCGCGCAACTTCGGGCGCAACGGTCGCGTGCCGATGGCGGGCATCCCGCACCACGCGCTCAATCACTACCTGGGTCGCTTGATCGGTTGCGGCCATACCGTGGCCATCGCCGAGCAAGTGAGCGAACCGGGTCGGGGGCTGGTTGAGCGCGCCATCACGCGCGTCCTCACGCCAGGGACCATCGCCGAGCCCGCGCTGCTCCCGTCCGGCGAGAACCGATACCTTGCCGCCGTCACCGCACGGCACGAGCGCCTCGGCGTGGCCTGGGTCGACGTCAGCACCGGCGAATTCGCGGCGATGGAACTCGACGGTGAAGGAGCTCGGGCGCAGCTCACGGAGGAACTCGCCCGCCTCAATCCGGCCGAGTGCCTGGTGCCGGACGACGTCGGCGAGGCGATGCCGGCCGCCGGGCATCGAACGCGCTTGGAACGGTGGCACTTCGAACCGAGCCGAGCGCGTGACGCGCTTTGCCAGCGGTTCGGGGTGCGATCGCTGGCGGCATTTGGCTGCGAGGAGCTGCCGGCCGCCACCGGCGCTGCCGGCGCGATCCTGGCCTATCTGGAACGGACGAATCCGCACCTGCTTCCGCTTCTGACCGGGCTGCGGACCGAGGCGCCGGGGCGCCACGTCTGTCTCGACGCCGCCACCCGGCGCAACCTCGAACTGACACGGAGCGTCAAGACCGGCGGCAGCCGGGGTAGCCTGCTCGGCGTCCTCGACCAGACCCGCACGTCCATGGGCACGCGGGCGCTGCGGCGGCTGCTCGGGCGCCCTCTGCGCGACCTAGACGAGATCCGGCAGCGCCAGGCGATCATCACGGGCCTCGTCTCCGCGCCGCTGGACCGCGCAACGCTGGCGATCGCCCTCGCCTCCATCGGTGACCTGGAGCGGCTCGCCGGCCGGGTCGCCCAAGGGACGGCCGCCCCGCGCGACGTGCTCGCCCTCGGCGCGGCGCTGCGTATCATGCCAGACGTGGTTGTTGCCCTGCGACAGGTCCGATCGCCGGCAGTTAATCAATTCGCGGCCGGCATCGACGCCTGTCCCGACATCTTGACGTTCGTCGATGCGGCAGTCGATGAAGACGAGGACGGGTCCGCACGTATCCGGCCCGGGTTCTCGGCCGAGCTCGACGCGGCGATGTCTGGTGCGCACAAGACCCGTGCCTGGCTGGCCGAACTAGAGCGCACCGAGCGCGAGCGGACCGGCATCCGGTCCCTCAAGGTCGGCTTCAACAAGGTCTTCGGCTACTACATCGAGGTCACTCGGCCGAACCTCTCGCTGGTCCCGGCGGAGTACACCAGAAAGCAGACGGTGGCGACGGGGGAGCGCTATGTCACGACGCCGCTGAAGGAGGCCGAAGCGCGGTTGGCCACCGCCGCCGAAGCCATCGAGGCGTTAGAACGCGTCGCCCTGGCCCGCATCACCGCGCGGATCACGCAGGCGGCAGGTCGATTGGTCGCCACCGCGCACCGGTTGGCCTTTCTCGACGCGCTGCTGTCGCTGGCAGACGTGGCCGCCGCCCGCGACTGGGTCGCGCCGGCGCTCGACGCAAGCGATGCGCTGGAGATCGTGGGCGGCCGGCACCCGGTCGTCGAAGCGACCCTTGCCGGCGAGGCGTTCATTCCAAATGACTGCCGCCTGGGAGGCGTGGATCCTCGGCTCCTCCTCGTCACCGGCCCAAATATGGGGGGGAAGAGCACCTACCTGCGACAGGTCGCCCTGATCGCATTGCTGTCGCAGACTGGTTCGTTCGTCCCGGCCGCGTCGGCGCGGATCGGCCTGGTCGATCGTATTTTCACCCGCGTCGGCGCGCACGACGACCTCGCCGGCGGCGCCAGCACGTTCATGGTCGAGATGGTCGAGACCGCGACAATTCTCCATCATGCCACCCGCCACAGTCTTGTGATCCTGGACGAAGTCGGGCGCGGCACCAGTACCGACGACGGCCTGGCCATCGCTCGCGCCGTCGTCGAGGATTTGCACGGCCGCGTCTGTGCCCGCACCCTTTTCGCGACACACTACCTAGAGTTGACCGGCCTGGCCGAATCACTCGCCGGCGTCGCCAATGCCCACGTCACCGCTCTTGAGACAGACGGCCGCGTCATCTTCCTCTACGCCCTCCGCCCCGGTCCGGCCGACCGCTCCTACGGAGTCCAGGTCGCTCGCCTCGCCGGTCTCCCACCGTGGGTCGCGGATCGCGCGGCGTCGGTCCTCGCGTCACTGCCCGAAGCTCGCCCGACGCTTTCCGTGCAAGAGACTGGGACGAACGGTCATGACGCCGCGGAGTCGCCGAACGATCCGCATCAACTCGCGCTCGATGGCATCACGCCCGCTCCTGCCGCGGCCGACCGGATCGCCCGCGCCCTGCGCGACCTCGACCTCGAAGGACTCACTCCGCGAGAGGCGATCGACTGGTTGTTCGAGCAACGGTCTCGCCTACCATGATCGCGATCAGATCTGTCAAGGGCGTGCCAGTTAGATTCACGGAAGAGCGATGGGAACACGTATGCCGGCGATATCCCGAAATGGAGAGTCAACGAGATCGCGTCCTCGAAACACTTGCCTCGCCTGACTTCGTCCAGCTTGGAGACAAGGAAGCGCTGTTGGCGGTACGCTTCTATCTGCACACGCCGCTCACGAGCAAGCATCTCGTCGTTGTCTATCGGGAACTCAGCGAGATAGACGGTTTTATCATCACTGCTTACCTCACGAGCCAGCCAGCATCGCACCGGGAGAAGCTATGGACACCGTGAAAATCTTGGAGCGACCAGAGACGATCAATTGGGAGTATGACGAAGAAGCCGATGTTCTTTATCTCTCCGTTGGCGAACCTCGGCCGGCCGTCGGCATCGACATCGGCGACGGATTGATCCTGCGCTTCGACGAGGCCGAGAGCGAAGTCGCCGGCCTCACGGTGATCGGGCTTCGCGAACGGCTCCTTCGCGGACTCAGCGACTCCAAATAGGCATCCGCGACGGCAGGCAAGCATGAACGAATCGGATATCTTCGAGGCAACAGTAGCTTCCGGCGCCACCTTTGAAGAGGAGCCGCTGCATGGTGGAGGTCGAACATACCCTGGCTCAACACGCCGGCAGCCAATTCGGCTCTTGCCAACCGACGTTTCGGCGCGGATAGCCGCGGGCGAAGTGATCGAGCGGCCGGCGTCGGTGGTCAAGGAGTTGGTTGAGAATGCGCTCGACGCCGGGGCGCGAAGCGTACGCATCGATGTGCACGGCGGCGGGTTGCGGCTGATTCGGGTCGGTGACGACGGCGCCGGCATCCCGCCCGGCGAGCTCTGGCTTGCCTGCCAACGCCACGCGACCAGCAAGCTGGCCGGCAGCAGCTTATCGCGCGTCTCCACACTCGGCTTTCGAGGCGAGGCGCTACCGAGTATTGCCGCCGTCGCCGACCTCACCGTCGTCACTGCCGACGACGACAGCGGCCTCGGTCGGCGCCTGACGATGCGGGACGGCCGGGCCGTCGCCGACGAACCGGCGCCCCGCCCACGCGGTACGACCGTGACGGTGAGCAACCTCTTTCATCGTCTCCCCGCCCGCCTCGCGTCGGCGGGACGGGCGCAGACCGAGATCTCGCAGATCGGCCAGACCGCTCGCCGGCTCGCCCTGGCCGCACCGCGCGTCCGCTCCTCACTCGTCGTCGACGGCCGCCAGATCTTCCAGACGACCGGCTCCGGGGATCCATTCTCGGCGCTTGTCGAGGTGTATGGTCCAGGTTTGAGCGGAACGCTGGTACCGCTCGGTCCGATCAACACACCTGTCGCGTCCATCTCCGGCGTCGTCGCCGGGTCCGAAGTCACCCGCCCCGGACGCGGCCAGGTCAACGTCGTCGTCAACGGCCGCTGGGTGCAGCCGCGCGGCCTGCTTTCTCACCTGGAGACCGCCTACCGACCGCTCCTGCCCCGCGGTCGTCACCCGGTGCTGTTGCTCGTCATCGAGGTAGAACCCGACGAGGTGGATATCAACGTCCACCCGTCGAAGCTGGAGGTTCGCCTCCTGCGCGAGCGCGATATCGGCGCCGCGGCCGGCGAGTTGATCCGGCAGACGCTGGGGCGCCGCGCCTCGCCGTTGCGGCTCAGCCCAGCGATGGGCATCGACGCCCTCCCGCGGCTTTCAGGCGTGGCCGAAACCCGGGCCGGATACGGAGCCGACGGAGCCGATGACGCGGACGACCCGATCGTCACGCCCAACCTCCCGCCGCTGCGCCTCGTCGGCCAAGTCAACAACCGGCTCATGATGCTTGAAGGCGACGCCGGTCTGTTCTTGGTCGATCAACACCGCGCCCACGAGCGCGTCCTCTTCGAACGCTTCGCGACGACGCACGGCGGGGGAGAACCGGAACCGGTCGCGCTGCCGGAACCGGTGCTCCTCGAACTGCGCGCTCCACAGGTGACGCGATTCGCGCAGCGCCTCGACGACCTTGCCGCATTAGGTTTCGAATGCGAAGTCTTCGGTGGGCGTGCCTTTTTGCTGCGCGCCGCGCCAGTGTTGCCGGGATCGCTCGCGACCCTCTCTGACCCGGACGACGTGACGGCCGCCGTGCTCGCCCTGGCGGACGAGGAGGCCGGCGAAGGCGAAGACTGGCGGCAGCGGCTGCTCGTCGGCCTCGCCTGTCGCACGGCGGTCCGCCGTGGTCGGTCCCTCGATCGCTCATCGATGCGCGCGCTGGTCGAGGCTCTGGGACAGACGCCGGCTCCAGCCGTTTGCCCGCACGGCTCGCCGCTGCTGATGCACCTCAGCGGCGACCTCTTCGAGCGGCAATTCGACTGGCGTTGAACGGTACGGGAAGGCCTTCGTTCCGACCGACGGCGTCGCATTCCACCTCTTACTCCTGCGGGAACTCCTGTTCGAGAATGGACGCGATCAGGCTCGCAAGATCAGGGACATTCAACGTGGCCGTATCCCAGACAATGATCCAGTCGATGTTGAAATAGGCGTGCACGGCTCGATTGCGGAAGGCAATGATTCGAACCCATTTGATCTCCGTATACCGTTGCCTGAGATCGGACGAGATCTGCGCGGCTGCCTCGCCGATGACTGTCAGCTGTTGGAGAACACCGCTACGGCGAAGGCTGTCCTCCAGGAACGCTTCCTGAGGGCAATCTTCGAGAAATCGTTCTATCTCGCTGGCTGCGGTGAGAATATCCGTTAACCAGAGGCGATCATGCCGCATACAGAACCTGGGCGGTGGCAAGCAC
>JBOGUE010000132.1:0-4519 GCA_050695955.1 Thermomicrobiales bacterium
AGGCGTTAGGCGCTAGGCGTTAGGCGTTAGGCGTTAGGAGAACGGTTAGCGATGCCACAGTTTACGGCTGGACACCTGATTTCGAGCACGGACGCGTCGTATTCGCGCCTCGTCCATTCCCTAACGCCTAACGCCTAACGCCTGATGGAGAAACCATGGCCGTCCAGGAGTTGACGACAACGAGCCGCGCCAAGACGGCGACCTGGCACGCCGCGACCCTGCCGGGGCGCGCTGGTCTCTACGCGCTGCTCGTCTTGGGCGTCGTCGTGATGGCGACTCCGTTTGTGTGGACGCTGCTTGCTTCCTTTAAGGAGAACACCGATATCTTCCGCGCGCCGGTTCATTTTCTACCGCGCATCTGGACAACGGAGAACTATCGGAACCTGCTTTCCGGCGAGCAAATCCCCTTCCTCCGCCAGTTCGCCAACAGCGCGATCATCGCGGTCGGGCAGACCGTCTTGACCGTCCTCCTGACCTCGCTCGCCGGATTCGCCTTTGCGAAGTACGAATTCTTCGGCAAACGGCTGCTTTTCCTGTTGACCCTGCTGACCCTGATGATCCCCTTCGAGGTCACCGTCGTTCCGCTCTTCCAGCTCATGATCGACATCGGCTGGCTCGATACCTACTGGGCGGTCATCGTGCCCGGCGCGATCAACGCCTTCGGCGTCTTCTTCATGCGCCAGGTGATGCTGGCGGTGCCGAACGACCTGCTCGACGCGGCCCGCGTCGACGGCGCGACCGAGTTCGGCATCTACTGGCGGATCGTGCTGCCCCTGGCGCGCGGCGGCCTGGCCGTCCTCGCCGTTCTCTCCTTCCTCGGCGCCTGGAATGACTACCTCTGGCCGCTGATCGCGCTCCGCAGCCCCGACATGTTCACCCTCCCCATCGGCCTCGCCACGCTCAGCGGTCTCTACCGCGTCGAATGGGGCATGATCATGGCCGGCGCCATCCTCACCACGCTGCCGATCCTCGCCCTCTTCCTCTGGACCCGGAATCACATCATCTCCGGCCTCACCGCCGGCGCGATCAAGGCCTAAACCGCCCGAAAGGAGTTGCGCTCGACATGGCACACCGTATCGTCGTCGCCCCGGCCGCCTCGGAGCGGGTGCGGCACGCCGCCGCCGACCTCCAGCGCTATCTGCGCGAGGCCACTGGCGAGCACCTGCCGGTGGACGAGACCGCGAACCTGACCAGCGACGGCGTCCGGTTCGTCGTCGGCCACGTGGGAGACGGCGGTCCCGCGGACGCGCTGCTTACAGGCGTCCAGATCGAGTCGCCACCTGGCCCAGAGGGGTATGCGCTGCGCCGGCTCGACGACGAGCACGGCCCGATCGTCGCCGTCGCCGGCTACGACGAGGCGGGCGCGGTCTATGGCACGTATGCCCTGCTCGAATCGGCCTACGGCTGCGGCTTCTTCCTCGGCAGCGAGGTCGTGCCAACGGGGACGATGCCGCTCGCACCGGACGCGCTCGACCTGAGCCACGCCCCTGCCTTCGCGACCCGCGGTCTCTTGCCCTGGTACGACTTCCTCTCCGGCCCGTCGGCCTGGAACCTGCCCGACTATCGGCTCTATGTCGACCGCATGGTCCGCATGGGGTTGAACTTCCTCGGGCTGCACGTCTACTCGAAGGGAGCGGTCACCCGCTCGCAGGGGGCGGAGCCGTTCCTCTCCTTCACCTACCACGGGACCGGTCACGACGCGGTGATCGACACCACCCAGACGAGCCGTTGGGGCTATCTGCCGATGCGGACTTCCGACTTCGCCTACGGCACCGATCGCTACGTTGACCGCGAGGTCTTCGGCGCGGACGCGGCGATCGCTGCGACCGGACCGCTCGACGCCGTAACACGCGCCAAGGCCTTACTGCACGACGCGCTGACCTACGCCAAAGCACGCGGCCTGCGTGTCTGCGTCGGCTTCGAGCCATCCGCCATCCCCGACGAGATCCTGCGCACCTTGCCCACGAACGCCAAGCGCCTGTTGCAGCCGATCTTGGGGCTGGAAGCGAGCGAATACGTGCTCGACACCACCTCGGTCGCGGCGCAAGAAATCCTCCGCCTCCGCCTCGACGACCTGCTCCAAACCTACCCGATGGTGGACGCGATCTGGCTTTGGCAGAACGAGGACGCCGCCTGGACCAACCGCAAGGGCGGCGACGTTCTCCCCTTCGACGCCGCCTACCTGAACGCGGCCTACGACTATCTACAGGAGCGGGCGCCGCACGTGCAATTGGTCGTCAGTGGCTGGGGCGCGGTCCACCAGCACTTCGACCAGCTCCACGCGGAGCTGCCGGGCGACGTCGCCTTCAGCGCCCTCAATCATTACCTCGGCTCCAGCCAGACCGACGAGGTCTATGACCGGCTTGGGGAGCGCAACCGCTGGCCGATCCCCTGGCTGGAGGACGACGCGACCCTCTGGCACCCGCAGTACCACGTCCATCGCTTCCACAACGACATCGCTCGCGCCCATCGCTTCGGCTGCGACGGCATGATCGGTATCCATTGGCGCACGCGGGTCATCGACCACAACGCCGCCTACTTCGCCCGCGCCCTGTGGCAGCCAGACCTCGCGCCCGCCGACTTCTACCGCGACTACGCCTCGCTCCTCGCCGTGCCGGAGGCTGGAGCGGACCTCGCCCAAGCGCTCGATCAGGTGGACCAAACGCATCTCTGGCCAGGCTGGCTCGATGAGGCGCTCGTTTCGACGCCCGACTGGGACCACGGGCACTCGAACGAGGCCGGCGAGGCATTCAACCCCCTGCCGGTGCCGGACGAGGTCATGCGCGCATTTACCGCCTTCGCGTCCCGACTCGACGCCGCGTTCGAGCAAGCGGCGAACCCGGTCGCCCGCGAGCGCATCGCCTACCACCGCGCCCAGGTTGCCTTCGTCGAGCATTACGTCGAGTCGCAGCGCGCGGCACGCGAGATCGACGCCCTGGTCTGCGCCGCCCGCGACGCCGACCGGCGCCTCTCCCCCGCCGAAACAGATTCCGCCGTCACCCTGCTGCATTCCGTCTATGCGTCCGTCCGCGCCGCCATCGAGGGTTTTGCGGCGGTGATGACGAAGACCGCCGACCTCGGCGTCCTCGCCTCGCTCAACCAGAAGTACGTCGTGCGCGCCTGCTGGCAACGCTTCGACGCGCTGCGCGAGGTCGTCCAGGACCCGGATGCCCTCCCCCGGCCGGACCTCGGCGCGGGCGCGGCCACACCACTCCGCGTCTTCGTCCCGGTCCCCCCCGAAGTCGCCGACGGCGACGGAACGGAGGTCGTCGCCATCGCCGGAGCGGCTGAGGCGTCGTCGGTTACATTGCACATAGCATCACTGTCCGGAGAACCGCGCGCATCGCTTCCACTCACGCGGCGCGGTCGGGGCGTGTGGGCCGGGAAACTCCCTGGGGATAGTGCGATCCGCTATTGGGTCGAGGCGCGGGACGGCGACGGCGCGATTGCCGTCGCTCCGCTCGATGCCCCCACCGCGGCGTACAGCGCCCAAGCATCGACTCGCCGGCTTGCAACCTAACGACCGGAACGGACGGACCCATGGACCACGGGGATCGGCACAATCAGCTTCGCGGCCAAACGGCGGTGATGACCCGCGAGTCGCTCTCCGAGTATCTGGAAGAGCAGATCGTCTCCGGCCGCCTGCCGCCGGGCACGCACCTGCCGTCGGAGCGGCAACTGGCCGAGCGTTTCGGCGTCAGCCGGGCGATGGTGCGGGAGGCGTTGCGCAGCCTGATCGAGCGGCATCTGGTCGAGGTGGTGCCGGGGCGGGGCGCCTTCGTCCAGCAGGCCAGCGCCCGCGACGTCGCCCACCGCTTCGACGCCCTCTTCCGCCGCCGGCAGGTGACGCCGCGCCACATGGTGGAAGCACGGACGGCGCTCGAATGCACCGCCGCGGGTCTGGCCGCTGAACGCGCGACGCCGGGCGACGTCGAGGCGCTGGCCAGCGCGCTGGCGCGGTTCGACCGGGCGAGTGGCTTGCTCGATCAGGTCCGCAACGACCTGGCCTACCACTTGGCGATTGCCCGCGCCGCGCGCAACCCGGTGATCGAGACGATGTTCGAAGCGATCATCGGCTTGGCCGTCGAGCTGATGCTGCGCAGCCTGGCCGACCCCGAGGTCACCCGCACCGCTCTGCCCTACCATCGCGCTATTTACGAAGCGATCCGCGACCACGACCCGCAACGCGCCCGCGCGGCGATGGCCGAGCATCTCTCGGTCGCCGCCAGTCTCTACGGCGCAGATTTCGACCGCAGCCTGGAAACGGTCACGCAGCGAGAGTTGGCGCGCGTCCTGGCGCCGACGATGACGCTGGACGACTTGATTGAAGCCGCCGTGCCCGATCTGGACGGGACCACGCCAGCCCCAAGGAGCCGACCGTGAGGGTCTGCGCCCACCGTACGTTGATGGTCTGAACCAATACGCAAAACGCCGGCGCGGACTCCTTGGCTACTGGTGTGCGTCACCTTTTTGGATCGGCGCGCACCCGGTCATCGTAGGGGAGGGACCCGCGCCCTCC
>JBOGUE010000133.1:0-4123 GCA_050695955.1 Thermomicrobiales bacterium
GGACAAGGTCACACTCAGTCCCGGCCTCGCGCTGCTGCTCGACCAGACCGGCGTCTATTCCTGGGGCCTGCTCATGGCCGGGTCGGTCATCGTCGTCGCGCCGGTGATCGTCCTCTTCATCATTGCCCAGCGGCGGCTCGTCGGCGGGCTGGGCGAAGGCGCGGTGAAAGGGTAGGCATGGCGACGCGAGCGACCACCGAACGGGTCGGCGGCTCAGGACTCAGCGATAAGCAACTGGCGCTGCTGTTGGTGCTGCCAACCGCCGTCCTGCTGCTCCTCTTTTCCGTCTACCCGGTGATCCAAGCGGCCTGGGACAGTTTCTACCGGATTCCCCTCGCCACCCGCGCCGAGGAGTTCATCGGACTCGACAACTACCGGCGAATCTGGCAAGAGGAGAGTATCCGCGACGCCTTCTACCGCACGCTGCTCTGGACGGTGACCAACGTCGTCGTGCAGTCAGTCCTCGGCCTGCTGATCGCGCTCGTGCTCAACGCCAAGCTGCGCGGGCAGGACGCGGCGCGCGGTCTGGTCCTCTTCCCCTACATGGTGCCGGCGATCGTGGTGGCGACGATCTTCCGCTTCACCTTCAACGACCTGACCGGCATCGCGAACTACTGGCTGCAAAAGGTTCCCGGCGTCGACCAGTCGATTCTCTTCCTGGCCGATCCTGACATCGCCCTCCTCACCGTGACGATGGTCAATTGCTGGAAATACACACCGTTCATGGTGATCGTGCTGCTGGCGCGGTTGCAAACCGTGCCGCGCGATTTGACCGAGGCGGCCCGCATCGACGGCGCCAACCCTCTGCAATCGTTCCGCGACGTCACCTTCCCCTGGCTGCGACCCGTCTTGCTGATCGCGCTCCTGCTGCGCACCATCTGGACCGTCAACGACTTCGACGTCATCTACCTGCTCGCCTTCGGCGGCCCGCTCGGCGCGACGACAACCGTCCCGATCGAGATCCGCCGCCTCGCCTTCGGCCAGCAGGACCTCGGCCTCGCCTCCGCGCTGGCGATTGTGATGGCGCTCCTGGTCGCGACCGCCTCCTTCGTCTACCTCCGCCTCTACCACCGCTCCGAGGCGCAACTCAATTGACGCCCCGCTGGTGCGTTCAAGCGGGTTGGGAGAGTTCGATCGGATTGCCGGAGGGGTCCTCGAGCAAGATCTGTGTGCCCCCTTGGCCAGTCACGATCTCGTTGCGAAACCGCGCGCCCGCGCCCTTCAGCTCAGCGACCGTCGCCGGCAGATCGGCAACCTCGATGCAGATGCGGTTCCAGCCGCCCGGCTCAGGCGATTGCCCGTCCGGCATGGCTTGTCCGGCCCCGCCCGCGCCCGGCTGATTGAGCAACACCTGCAAATCGCCGCGCGAGACGATGGCGAATCCGGGCGCGGGGTGCGCGTCGAGGTGGAAGCCCAAGAGGTCGATATAGAAGGGGATCGCCGCACCAACGTCGGCGACGATATAGCGAATTCTGACCTTGCCCATGTTGTCGCGTACCTCCTCTACGAACCACGAATCATTCGCTATACTATCCGTATCCGATATCGAAAGGCAATATCGATGCTGCGCGACTTCTTCCTCGGATTCATCAAAATCCACATCCTCCATCACGCCGCACAGGAGCCGGTCTACGGCTTGGCGCTGATCGAGGAACTCCGGCGCCACGGCTACGAGATGAGCCCGGGCACGCTCTATCCGATTCTGCACAGCCTGGAAGCCGCCGGCTACCTGACGCGGGAGGATCGGGTGGTGGGCGGCAAGGTGCGCAAGTACTACACGATCACCGGCGAGGGGCGCATCGCCCTCGAAGAGACCCGGGCGAAGATCGGGGAACTCGTCGACGAGGTTTTGGAAGGTCGTGGCCCCGCGCGCCTGCCGGAACCCGCCGAAACCGACGAATCCGACGAGGGGAGAGACAGACCGTGACCGAGACGGAACCGGCGGCGCCGCGCGCGACTGGGGACGCGGCGCCCGACCAGTCGCGTGCGGATGACGAGGCCCACGCCGCGCACGATCCTGGCTCGCTCGGTGAGGTCGCCAAGGTCGCGCTGAAACTCGGGTTCACCGCGTTCGGCGGGCCGGCCGCCCACATCGCCATGCTGCGCGAGGAAGTCGTCACCCGGCGTCGCTGGCTCAGCGATCAGTACTTCCTCGACCTCGTCGGCGCGACGAACCTGATCCCCGGCCCGAACTCGACCGAGATGGTGATCCACACCGGCTATCTCCGCGCCGGGTGGCGCGGCTTGATCGCTGCCGGGACGCTCTTCATCCTGCCGGCGGCTGTCATGGTGCTCGCCTTCGCCTGGGCTTATGTGCGCTACGGCACGACGACGGAGGTCGAATGGCTCCTCTATGGGATCAAGCCGGTGATCATCGCCGTCGTCGGGCAGGCGCTGTGGGGCCTATTGCGGACGGCCGTCAAGGGACCGGTGCTGGCCGCGGTCGGGGCCGGCGCGCTGGCGCTCTATCTCCTCGGCGGCAACGAACTGCTGATCCTCTTCGGGGGCGCGCTGCTGGTGCTGCTGATCGAGGTCGGCCGCCGCGTCCGCCGTCCCCCCATCGCCAGCCTGGCTCCGCTCGCGGGGTTGCCCCTGCCGGCGCTGGCGGTGACCGCCGGCGGGCAATCGGTCAGCCTGCTCACCCTCTTTCTGCTCTTCCTCAAAATCGGCTCCGTCCTCTACGGTAGCGGCTACGTCTTGCTCGCCTTCCTGCGCAACGACTTCGTCGTCCGCTACGGCTGGCTGACCGACCAACAACTCCTCGACGCCGTGGCGATCGGACAATTCACCCCCGGTCCGGTCTTCACCACCGCCACCTTCGTCGGCTACGTCATCGCCGGTTTCCCCGGCGCCATCTTGGCGACCATTGGCATCTTCCTCCCTTCCTTCCTCTTCGTCGCCCTCCTCCGCCCGCTGGTGCCGCGCCTGCGCCGCTCGCCGTGGACGGCGGCGCTGCTCGACGGCGTCAACGTGGCGGCACTGGGCCTGATGGCAGCCGTCGCTTGGCAACTGGGCCGCGACGCCATCGTCGACTGGCTGACCGCGCTCCTCGCCGCCGCCGCGGCGCTCCTCCTCATCCGCTTCAAGATCAACTCGGCCTGGCTCGTCGTTGCCGGCGGCCTGGTCGGCATCGCCTACCGGCAACTCACCGGTTAAAGCAAGCGTTAACACGTTGACCCCTTGACAAATAGGCGAACGCCTGTACTATACGTACAGTCGTCCCAGCGACTGAACGAAAGGGAGCAAACGATGAGCGAAACGACCCAAATCGGTCGATTTGTTTGGCGTGATCTGATGACGACGGATCCGGAGAAGGCGGAAGCTTTCTATTCCGGACTTTTTGGCTGGTCGGTCAATCCCGTCGACATGGGGAACTTGACCTACCGGATGCTACGCAACGGCGAGACGGACTTCGGCGGCATCGTGGACATCAACGAAGTGGCCGCCGGTCAGGGCATCCCCCCACATTGGGTCTCCTATATCAACGTGCCGAACGTCGACGAGACGACGGCCAAAGTGACCCAGCTCGGCGGCAAGGTGCACCTCCAGCCGACCGATATTCCCGGCGTCGGCCGCTTCGCGGTCGCGGAGGACCCGACGGGCGCCGTCTTCCAGCCGTTCCAGGATTCCAGCGGAGAGGCGCCGCCGGAAACCAACGGCGTACCATCGGTCGGCGGCATCACCTGGAACGAGTTGCAGACCTCCGACGTCGAGGCGGCCAAGGCGTTCTACGCCGGACTCGTCGGTTACGGGCTTGACTCAATGACCATGGGCGACGGCCCACCCTACTCCATGTTCAAGCGCGGCGAGAGGATGGAAGGCGGCGTCTGGCAGAAACCGGACACGCTGCCGATGTCGACCTGGATCATCTACTACTGTGTGGCGGACATCGATCAGTCGGTGGCCGACGTGAACAAGTTCGGCGGCGCGATCGTCGGCGAGGTCATGGAGGTGCCGACCATCGGCCGCATGGCGTGGGCCACGGACCCGACCGGCGCCCTCTTCGCCATCCACGAGCCTGCCCCGGTATAGAGAACCCCGTTGGGGGCACGACGGACCTTACCTCGTGCCCCCACCGCTTTCCCCAGGAGCCAGGAGCCAGGAGCCAGGAGCAGACCATGAG
>JBOGUE010000134.1:0-13558 GCA_050695955.1 Thermomicrobiales bacterium
CATGACACGGAGGACAACGTGGCCAATTCGCTCAACGTTTCGGATAGCACCTTCGATCAGGAGGTGCTCAAGGCTGACAAGCCGGTGCTCGTCGATTTCTGGGCGCCCTGGTGCGGCCCGTGCCGAGCAGTCAGTTCGGTGCTCGTCGAGATCGCGTCCGAGCGCCCGGAATCGCTGAAAGTTGTCAAGGTCAACATCGACGACAACCAGCAGTATGCCTTTCAGCTCGGCGTGATGAGCGTGCCGACGATGGTGATCTTCAAGGACGGCGAACCGGTCGACAAGCTGATCGGCGCCCTGCCCAAGCGGATGATCATCGACCGCTTGGAGCGTCACCTCACACCCGCCGGCGCATAGGACGTTCCCGCTGATCGACGTCACCGCGAGGCCCCGCCGATGGGATCGGCGGGGCCTCGCGCCTGATTCATCGTACCGTCACCGGCGGCTTGAATCGGATTTGTGTGGTTTCTCAGCGGCGGGTATGTCCTGCTCCTCCCGCAGTCCTTGGACGGCGCGGCTCAGGTCTTCCAGGTCGGCGAACGAGCGATAGACTGAGGCGTAGCGAATATAGGCGACCTGGTCGGTTTCTTTGAGGCTGTGCAGCACCGCCTCGCCGATGCGGTGCGACGGGATTTCCTGCGTGCCGAGGGCGAGCATCTCCGCTTCGACTCGTTGCACAATCGCGTCGATCTCGCGCTCGCCGATGGGACGCTTCGTCAGCGCCACGCGGAGTTTCTGGCGGAGTTTGGCCGGGTCCCATTCCTGGCGCCGGCCATCCTTCTTGACGACGATCAACCCCCCCGCCTCGACCCGCTCGTACGTCGTAAACCGGCGGGCACAGGCAACGCACTCCCGCCGCCGCCGGATCGACTCGCCACCGCTGATCTCACGGCTGTCGATCACCCGGGCGTCGCGCGTTTGGCAATAGGGGCATTTCATAGGGGTAAGCCGTCAGCTTTCAGCTATCAGCCATCTGCCGCGGTGGCAGTTGCATTTCGGTCCATCTGTTCTCGCCACTCAGCCCTTGACGGACTCCCGAAAAAGGCTGATAGCTGAAAGCTGATGGCTGACAGCTCGTAGCTCACCGGTCCCGCAAAAAACGAATGATTGAAGCCTCGCCGTCCCAGTCGTCATCAGGCATAACCGGAGCGCCGTAGGCCGCCGGCTGCGCGCTACGCGGCGCCGGTTCCGGATGCACGGGTCGATAGCCCCGGTCGCGGCTGCTGACGGCCGGGCGGGCGCGGCGCGATTGAAACTCGGTCGGAATCTGATGGTCGTCGAAACCGGTCGCGATCAGCGTAATCATCACCGCGTCCCCAAGGGTCTCGTCGATCGAGGTGCCGTAGATGATTTCCGCGTCCTCATCAGCGGCGGCGCGAATGATCTCCGCCGCTTCGCTCGTCTCGAGCAGTGTCAGGCTCGGGCCGGCGGTGATGTTGTACAGCACGCCTGTCGCACCCTGGATGCTCATCTCCAGCAACGGACTCTCAATCGCCTCTTTGGCGGCGTCGATGCACCGGGTCTCGCCGGTGCCGTGCCCGATCGCCATCAACGCCGAGCCAGCTTCGCGCATGATGGAGCGCACGTCGGCAAAGTCGAGGTTGATGATGCCCGGCTTCGTGATCAGATCGGAAATGCCGGCAATGCCCTGACGCAGCACGTCGTCGGCGTACCGGAACGCCTCTGTGATCGGCGTCTTCGGATCGACCATGTGGATCAGGCGCTCATTCGGAATCGTAATCAGCGCGTCGACTGTTTCGCGCAGTGAGTCGATGCCGTCGTCGGCCGAGCGCTGCCGCCGCGATCCCTCGAAGTCGAAAGGGCGCGTCACGACGCCGACCGTCAGTGCTCCGGCTGCTTTGGCGAGCCGCGCAATCACGGGCGACGCGCCGGTGCCGGTACCACCGCCCATGCCGGCCGTGAGAAAGATCATGTCGGTGCCTTTAACGAGCTCGGAGAGGTCCTCGGAGCTCTCCTCCGCGGCTCGCTGCCCCAGCTCGGGCCGGCCGCCGACGCCCAGTCCGCGCGTCAATTTATCGCCAATGCGGACTGCAAACTGCGCCTGGCTCGTCATGAGCGCTTGGGCATCGGTGTTGACGGCGACGAACTCGATCCCAACGACACCGGCGTCGATCATGCGGTTGATGGCGTTCCCGCCGGCTCCGCCCACGCCCACGACGCGAATCCGCGCGAACGAGTTTGCGTATTCGGGCGGGATCATCCGCGAGCGTTCGCGGTCGAAGTCGTCGTTCCGGCCGTCTTCGTGGTGGTCGCTGCCCAACGTCGAGCTGTAGACCGCCCCCGGGCCGGGCGAAACGCGGGTCGATCGGTTGGTCGGGCTCTGCCCTGGACGTTGGGCTTGCATCTGCGACGCTCTTTCCATCCCACCCCACCGGGTCAGGGCCATCGCTCCGCGCGAGACCGTGACGTCGTGACACTGTTTGGACAAAAACTCTGGCGTCTGATCAGGCGACCGTGCACCCCCATGCACAACGTCACCAGGCGCGGACCGTTTGTCTGGGCAATGGCCACCGGGGTAAGCCGAGCCGCGCCCACCTCGCGGAGACTGGCTACCGCGGCAGTATAGCACGCGTCCGTCCATCTTCCGCGTGGCGCATAGGGTGTCCCTACGCTTCGTACGAACACAAAGCCGGCCCTCAATTAGGTTCGCCGGTGGCGATCATCGTACCGCTCGAGTGCCAGGGCGATCAGGCGATCAACGAGTTCGGCGAGGGGCATGCCAGTGGCCTGCCAGAGCAGCGGATACATGCTGATCGAGGTAAAACCCGGGATCGTGTTGACCTCGTTAACGTAGATGTGGTCGGTATTCCGTTCCAGAAAGAAATCGATCCGCGCCATGCCAGAGAGGTCGAGCGCTCGGAATGCGTCGATCGCCATTTCTTGCACCTGAATCAGCGTTCGCCCTTCGAGCGCGGCCGGAATAATCAGCTCGGAGCGGTCGTCAATGTACTTCGCGTCGTAGTCGTAAAACTCGTTGCAGGGGACGATCTCGCCGGCCACCGATGCGATCGGTTCGTCGTTGCCAAGGACGGCGACTTCGAGCTCGCGGGCGTCAACCGATTGCTCGACGATGATCCGCCGGTCGAAGCGGCCGGCCAGGTCCATCGCCGCTGGGAACTCCTCGGCATGGTGCACCTTGCTGATCCCGACGCTCGATCCCATGTTCGCCGGTTTCGTGAAGCACGGGTAGCCGATCCGCTGTTTGACCCAGGCGGTGACCTGGTCCGGGTCCCGCTCCCAATCCTTGCGATAGACGAGCAGCCATGGTGATAGCGGCAGTCCCGCTTGATCGAGGATCATTTTGGCGATCGCCTTATCCATGGCGACCGCCGAGCCGAGGACGCCCGCGCCGACATAGGGCACGCCCGCGAGCTCCAGCATGCCCTGCACCGTCCCGTCTTCTCCCATCGGCCCATGCAGCGCCAGGAAGATGACGTCGACGTCACCGGAGAAGTCGGCGGGCATCGTCTCCCCGCCTTCCACCTTAGTCAACTCCCCACTCGACGACGCACCCTGGTTCGATGCTTCTCCAATCGCGAACATCGGCGAGACCGCGGTCAATTGGGCCATCGGGTCGGCGCCGGTGAGCCAACGTCCTTCGCGGGTGATCCCGATCGGCACGACCTCGTACTTGTCCGGGTCGAGTGCGTTCATGATCGTCTGCGCCGAGCGCAGGGAGACGTCGTGCTCGTCCGATTGCCCCCCGAAGAGGATCGCAACCCGCACCTTGCCGGACCCACCCGGCGTCGAAAACCCGTTCATGCCCTCTCCTCGTTCCCCCACGTCGCCGCTCAGAATTCGCCGATCTCCTCAATCTCGGGCTCAAGGTGGACGCCGCACCGATCGGCAACGACCAATTGTGCATGGGCGATCAGCGCCAGAACCTGCGCCGCCGTTCCACTACCGTCGTTGACGATGAAGTTGCTGTGCTTGATCGAAAACGCGACGCCGCCGACGGCGAATCCCTTTAACCCGGCCGACTCCAGGAGGCGACCCGCGAAGTCGCCGGGCGGGTTGGTAAAGGTCGAACCGGCGCAGCGCCCAGTTGGCTGTGTCAGCTGCCGGTACTCCGCGTGTTCCTCGGCGAGACGCTTCAGCTCATCAGGATCGCCTTTTGACAATCGAAGGACCACATCGATCACGTGGTAGGGTCGCGGCCGTTCGCTCGACTTCAGCGTCGTATACCGGTATCGCGGATCGAGCCATGACCGGGGATGCTCAACAATTCCCTCGTTGTTGTCGATGACGACAACAGCATCGAGCGCATCCGTCATCTCGGTGCCGTGTGCTCCGGCATTGTTGACCGTTGCTCCCCCGATCGTGCCCGGCAGGCCGACGCCCCAATCCATGCCCGCCCAGCCTCGATCACAGGCGTACCGCCCAACCCAGGAGAGCGGCGCTTGGGCGCCAACACGCATCAGCACCCGGTCCCCTTCGTCGGTCGCGTTCACTAACCCGGTCGCCCGTTCACCCGGCGTGCGCGCGAGGATCACCAATCCTCGGATGCCCTGATCGCCCGCGAGCAAGTTGCTGCCACCGCCGATAACGGTCAGCGGCAGACCCTCAGCATGTGCCCACGAGACGGCGGCGACGAGATCGTCCGGCGTGGGCGCGCGCACTAAGAAATCGGCCGGACCGCCAATCCGCCACGTTGTGTGGAGCGACATTGGCGAGTCACGCAGCACTCTGAGCGCCGGTCGATCGGGGATCATCGCCTCTGTGATGGTCGCCTTCATGCGAGACGATGCCTTTGAGTGAGCTCGGCAAGCAGTGCCGGCCCCACCGCGGTGATGTCACCGGCGCCGAGCGTCAGCACGACGTCTCCCGCCCTCACTCCCGACGAAACCAGCTTCGTCGTCTCGCCAGGTGAGCCACCCAGCCGTGCGTGCCGAGGCAGACGTCGCAGCAAGTCCGCCGAGGAGATACCCAAGGTATCGGTCTCGCGGGCAGCGTAGATGTCGAGCAATACGATTTCATCGGCATCGGACAAAGCGCCGGCGAACTCATCCATCAAGACCTTGGTACGCGTGAACGTGTGGGGCTGAAAGACCGCCCAGACGCGTCGCCCAGGATACGTGCGGCGCGCTGCTTCGAGTATGACCCGAATCTCGCTCGGATGGTGCGCGTAATCGTCGACGATTGTGACGCCACCGACCTCGCCCTTCACCTCAAAGCGACGACCAATACCCGTGTACGCGTCGAGCGACGCGACGGCACGCTCTGCCTCGATGCCGAGCGCGACCATCGCGGCAACCGCCGCCGCCGCGTTGCGCGCGTTATGCCGTCCCGGCACGTTGAGCGGCAACGACCGCCTGACGCCGTCAGGGCCGCGAATCATCCAAGCGCCCTCGTTCCCGCTCAGCCTCCAATCCGCCTCCGTCGTTTCACCGAAGGTGACGCCCGTTCGGCGGTCCGCGGGTCGGCATCGAGCGACCAGTCCGGCGCAGCCCGGATCATCGGCGGCAACCACGAGCGTTCCCCCGGCGCGAATACCAGCAACAAAACGTGCAAAGGCGTCGTCGTATGCGGACTGGACAGGGAAGATGTCCGGGTGATCGAACTCGATGTTGGTGATCACGGCAACGTCTGGGGTCAACCAGAGAAAGGAATAGTCATACTCGTCGGCCTCGACGACCATCGCCTCGCCTCGCCCCGGCGCCGCGTTGGTTCCGGCTACGTTGACGATGGCCCCAATCGCATAAGACGGTTCCGCTCCCAGCGTCAGCAACGCAGAGGCCACCATGCCGCTTGTCGTCGACTTGCCATGCGTTCCGGCGACCGCGACGCAACGACGGGTGTTCGCCAACATGCCTAAGAGCTGCGCCCGCTTGACCGTCGGCACATTTCGGTCACGGGCCGCCACGACTTCCGGATTGTCGACGCGCACCGCCGCGGTCAGAACCACAAAATCCGCGCTGGCCGCGGCGTCGGTATCGTCGTGACCGATGGCAACCGGAATACCCTCATGGCGAAGCGCGCTCGTCTGTTCGGATACGGCCGCATCTGATCCGGTCACCCGGTATCCCCAGGCCCGGAGGATCCGCGCCAATCCACTCATACCGATGCCGCCAATACCGACGAAGTGAACGGCGGCCGGCGGCGGCGGTAACGTAATGTCGGTGGTCCGGTCTGAACCTGTACCTAAGGTCATTGTATGCGGACTCCGGAGGCCGCTCGTTCCACGCCGGCCACGGCGGCCCGAAATCGCTCCCCGCGCTCAAACTCGTCGCGGAAGAGCCCAAAGCTGGCGCAGCCTGGCGATAGCAGGACGACATCGCCAGTGAGCGCCGCCGCCTGCGCCGAGCGCACCGCATCATCCATGCTGCGAAACGATCCGGTGGTGTGCACACCCTCGGCTACCAGTTGTTCCCGTAGCCCGGACGTTGCCGAGCCCTCGAGCAAGTAGACCACATGCGCCCAGCGCCGCGCGGCATTGACCAATGGCGTCAGGTCGGTCCGCTTCGCGGCCCCACCGGCGATCAGATGCACGCGCTGCCCGGCGAATCGTTCCAGTGCGGCGACGGTTGCCGCGGGCGCGGTCGCGGCGGTGTCGTTCACATAGTGAACGCCCGCGATCTCGGCGACCGGTTCCAGCCGGTCTTTGACGCCGGCAAACCGCGCCAATCCTCGCGCGATCGCGTCAAGCGGCGCGCCCCGGAGAGACGCCGCCGCGACGGCAGCGGCAACGTTGGCCGCCTGATGTGGTCCGGCGAGCGACGAGTTCGGCGGCAACTCGAGGTGCGACTGGTTTCCGCCGTGTCGCAACGTCACGCCGGCGCCATCGCACCACACGCCCTCTCCACCTTGATCATGCCGCCCAAAAAACAGAACGCGCGCCTTGGTCGCCGCCGCCGCTGGCGACGCCTCGGCGTCGTCCGCGTTGACAATGAGCAGGTCGTCCGCCCCCTGATGCGTCGTGATCGAGCGTTTGGTTTGCGCGTAGTCGGCGAAGTCGTCGTAGGTATCGAGGTGGTCCTCGGAGATATTCGTCAAAACGGCGATCCGCGGCGCCAGACCGTGTTCGGCCAGCGCCTCCAATTGCCAGCTCGACAACTCGATGACCACCGGCGTCTCGGACGTCATGCGGCAAAGCGCTTCGACCGCGGAGACCCCCATGTTACCGGCCATGACTGTACGATCGTCCCATTCGGCCAACATCCCAGCGCAGAGCGTCGCGGTCGTCGTCTTCCCCTTCGTGCCCGTGATGCCGATGATTGGCGCCGGGCAAGCCCGAAAGAAGAGCGACATCTCCATCTCGACGCGAACGGCATGCGACCGCGCGAGTTGCAGCAACGGCGCGCTCCGTCGAACGCCAGGATTCCGCACGACGACATCGGCCCCTGCCGGCGTAAAGTCGCGTTCATCATGACCGCCCAGGACGTATCGGATCGGCAGGCCCGCCAACCGCCGCATCGGCTCTTCGAGCGCCTCGGCCGGCTGCATGTCAGTCACCGTGACGATGGCGCCACGTTCCGCCAGGAATCGCGCGACCCCGACTCCGCCACCACGCGTCCCGAGCCCCATGACGGTATATCTTTTGCCGGTGAAGCTTTCAGCCATCAGCTATCAGCCTTCAGTAGTTTTTTCGCCCAATGCCGGGTTTCCCCATCCGCCCCAGTTGCCGAACGCCAAATGCTGACAGCTGTTCGCTGATAGTTGACAGCTCGCTCACAGCAACGCCAACGCCACACCGATCAATCCCGCCATCATGCCGATCATCCAAAAGCGCATCGTCACTTGCGTCTCTTCCCACCCGATCAATTCGAAGTGGTGGTGCAGGGGCGCCATCTTGAAGAGGCGTTTCCCGTTCGTCAACTTGAAGTAGCCAACCTGGAGCATCACGGAGAGAATCTCGGCGACGAAGACAAGGCCAACGACTGGCAGCAGTAGCCACTGCCCGGTCATGAAGGCAGCGGTGGCCAGAGCGGCGCCGATGGCGAGCGCACCGGTGTCGCCCATGATGACCTGCGCCGGGTGGGCGTTGAACCAGAGGAATCCCATGAGGCTGCCGGCCATCGTGAAACAGAAGGTGACCACACCGACTTGCCCCTGGCGAAAGGCGATGATGCCGTAGGCGACAAACGCGATCGCGGCCAGACCGCCGGCCAGCGTGTCGAGACCGTCGGCAAAGTTGACCGCATTCGACATGCCGTTGATGGCAAACGCCGCGATCGGAATGTAGAACCAGGTTATGTCGAATCGGCCCAGAAATGGGATGTAGATATGGTGTAGCCCTAAACCATACGGGTCGGGGAAATGCAGGATAAAGGCCGCCACAAAGCTGAAAATCCACAGCCAGAGGAACTTGAATCGCCCCGCCAGTCCGTGCCGGGTGCTGCCTACCAAGCTCATGCGATCGTCGATCGCCCCGAGGATCGCGGCCGCCATCATGACGCCGATCGGAAGCAACATCGAGAGTCGCCCGATCAGGTTAAAAGCCGCCGTCAGCAAAACGACCGTGATGGCAATCATCACGCCGCCCATCGTCGGCGTGCCGGCCTTCTCTTTGTGACCCTCCGGGCCTTCGAGACGGATTTGCTTGCCGAACTTCTTGAGCCGCAGGTAGGTGACGATCGGTCGTCCGATGATGACGGTGAGGACGAAGGACAATCCGCCGAGGGCGAGCGAGACAGCCATGTTCTCGTCGGGATCCCGCGGCATGATGCTGGTGATCAAGATCGGCAGCCGGTCCGCTGCTGGTTCGAGGAGGCTCATGCGCTGCCGTCAGCTTTCGCCCTGGCAGCGATATCGCCCCGCAGTGCTTCGACGATGGTTTCCATCTCCAACCCGCGGGATCCCTTGAGCAACACCACGTCGCCGTCCTGCAGCCGCACGCGCAGGAAGTCAACCATCTCTTCCCGCTGGTCGAGGCCGAATGATGTCACGTCCAACGACCGGCCGTCGACTTTGGCCGTGGCGATGGCTTCCTCGGCAATCGTCACCGCGAGATCGCCAAACGTAATCAGGTGATCGACGACGTCGGCAACGCGCCGGCCGACGATCCGATGTTCCTCCTCGGAGACCGCACCCATTTCTCGCATGTCGCCCAGGACCGCGATTCGCCGTCCGGCCGGTCTCAATTCAAAGAGCAAGCCAAGCGCCGATAGAACAGAAGGCGTGCTGGCGTTGTAGGTATCGTCGATCATTTGCGAGCCATTCGGCCCCGGCTGAATCAGCAGCCGCACCTGGATGGATGGGTCGTTGAACCCGAGCAGCATCTCGGAGATATGCATCCCCATAGCATGGCCAACGGCGATGCCAGCCAGCGCGAGATCGACGGCATGCCCCCCGACGAGCGGCACCTTGACGTGCAAGCGTTCGCCGCCCAGGTGCAGCCAGAAGGTCGATCCGTCGAGCCCATGGGTCTTCACCGCGCTCGCGCGGACCATATTCTCCGGACCGAGACCGTACGTGACGACTCGCCCGTGACACCGCGGAGCCATCGCGCGGACACGTTCGTCGTCGCCGTTCAGTACGGCGACCCCGTCCGCTGGGATCGCATCGACCAGTTCCGCTTTCGTCTCGGCGATTGCCTCCATCGACCCCATGCGTTCGAGATGGACTGGGTAGACATTCGTGACGACCACGACCGTGGGGCGGGCGATCGTCGCCAGCAGCGCCAATTCGCCAAAGGCGTAGGCGCCTCCCATCTCCAGCACCGCGACGTCAGTACCCGGCTCGACCTCCAGCAGCGAGAGGGGCAAGCCGATCTCGCTGTTCATGTTGCCGGGACTGCGGTAGGTCGCGAATCGCTGGCCGAGCACAGCTGCCACAACTTCCTTGGTGCTCGTTTTCCCGATGCTCCCCGTGATTCCGACCACGGTGAGTTCCATCGACGAACGCCGGGCCGCGGCCATGCGCTGTAGCGCGGTCACGGGATCGTCGACGACGATCAACGGGATCGAAACGTCGCCAAGGCGATCCAGCCATTCGCGCGCCACCAGCGCCGCGACAGCTCCATGCTCAACGGCGTCCGATACGAACTGATGCCCGTCGAACCGCTCTCCCTTGACCGCAATGAAGAGGTCGCCGGTCGTGACCTGGCGCGAGTTCCGCTCGACCCAGCGAAACGCGAGGTCCGGTGGCAGGTTGCCTCGCACCTCGGCGTCCGTGGCGGCCAACAACTCCCCGAGCGGGATCGTCCGCATACCTTTCTCCTGGATCGTTTCGGTCTCGCCACTCGCTGCCCATTGTCTGTCGTCGTCGTCAGGTTTTCTAGTCCAATCGCTCGGCGACTCGCAGGATCGCGCTTCGGCTTCGCGGATTGGCCGCAACTTCGCTCGGGCCTGGGCGGACCGGCCGCCTCCCCACTTTCCGCAGCCGGGCGCGATGCACGCAGGTACAGACAGGCTGCTCCGGCGGGCAGATACATTCCGCGCTCTCGCGCTGGACAAATGTCTTTACGATGCGGTCCTCAAGCGAATGAAAGGAGATGACCGCGAGGCGGCCGCCGGGCGCCAGCACGTCGACCGCGCCGTCTAACGCCCGCTGCAGCGCGTCAAGCTCCTGGTTCGTCGCGATGCGCAATGCCTGGAACGTCCGCGTTGCCGGATGCGTTTCCGAACCGCGCCTGCCGCCTACCGCATCGGTCACGATGCCGGCCAATCGCCGTGTGGTCTCGATAGGCTCGCGTGCCCGTTCCCGTTCGATGGCGCGGGCGATCCGCCGGGAACGCGGTTCTTCGCCGTAGGTGAAAAGAAGATCGGCCAGCTCACGTGCGGAAAGCCTATTGACAAGATCAGACGCGGGGCGACCGCTGGTCGGGTCGAAGCGCATGTCGAGTGGACCGTCGAAGCGAAAGGCAAATCCGCGCTCGGCCGCATCGAGTTGAAACGACGAGAGTCCGAGATCCAACATGACACCGTGCAGCGGCGCCATCTCTGCATCTCGCGCCGCGGCAGCAAGATCCGCAAAGTTCGCATGTGCAACGCTCAGCCGTCCGTGGAGACTGCTTCGTTCTGCCAGTGCTTCGCCGCGCCGCACCGCGTCGGGGTCGGCGTCCAGCGCAAGGACCAGCCCGTCGGGGGCACTGGCCTCAAGTAACGCGAGCGAATGACCACCACCGCCGAAGGTCGCGTCGAGATACCGCCCCCCCGGCCGTGGGGCCAACGCGACAATTGCTTCAGCACGCAGCACCGGCACATGGCCAATCCCGGCAGGAACATCCCCAGCACTATCAGACTCAGGAACGACTCGTGGTTCCATCGGGGTTAGATCAGGTTGGCGAGGCGTTGGGCGATGGCCGCGCCGTCGTCGTCCATCCGCACGGTCACCGTTTCCCATCGCCGCGGGCTCCAGATCTCAATCGAGGTATTGACGCCGACCACAAATGCCTCTCGGTCGAGCTCCGCGTATCGTCGCAGATCAGGGGGCAAGAGGATCCTTCCTTGCGCGTCCAATTCGAGGTGGGCCGCCTCGGCGAAGACCATCCGCCGGAACGTCCTCGCGTCGAGATCAGTGATCGGGAGGGCGTTGATCCGCTCAGCCAGAGGGGTCCACGCGTCCATCGGGTAAAGGGCGAGACAACGGTCGATGCCGCGCGTCGCGACGACACCGCCGGTCAGCGCCTCTCGAAAACGGGCAGGAACAGCCAATCGCCCCTTCGCGTCGAGCGTGTGGGCATAGCGCCCGAGGAACATCCGACCTCAAATCCTTCGGGGCGTCTGCGTTGGCGAGCGCCGAGGCGGGAGTCAATGCCAACCGTCGATGGTGACCGATTGCGTCCGGCGGGCCACTTATCCACCGGGGACACCACTTATCCCCACTTTTCCCCACCGTTGTCCACAGCATAGGCGGATGAGGCGCGGCTGTCCAGTCCTTTCCACGTTGTCACACTAGCTGTACGTACGCGGTGAAATGTCCGGTTCCACGCTTGAAATAGCACGTATGTTCTAGTATCATGGCGGTGCGTCGCCCCGTTGGCACGAACAGTTTGGAGTGGCCACGATGTTTCTCGGATGGTACGACCCGGATAAGAAGAAACCGGCCCGGATCAAAGTCGAAAATGCGGTCGAGCGCTACGTCGAGAAGTTCGGCGGCGTGCCTGAAACCTGCTTAGCGAGTTCGGTCGACGCGGAAGAATTAGCCGGCGACGGCAAAGCGCCCGATCTCGTCGTGCGCGCTGTCAACTTCCTGCCGCGTTTTACCTTCTACGTCGGCATCGACGACTCGCCTCCAGATGTCGCTGAGGCCGCGTGAGGCCGGACGCGCTCGTCCGTCGCCGTGCTAGACTCGCCTCGCCGGTTCCGCCTACAGGTTCGCGCGCGGCACGGCGCGGAAACGGCTTGGGTGCCTGATGACCGTGTCGATTTCTCCCCTCCATTCCTCAGACTATGCACCGGTCCTCGTGGGACGAGCCCGCGAGCGGGCGGCGTTGCGCGATTGCCTGACGTCAGCGGCAACAGGACATGGCCGCCTCGTTCTCATCGGCGGGGAAGCCGGCATCGGCAAAACCGCGTTGGCCAGTGCCCTGAGTCACGAGGCTCAGGCACAGGGTTCGCTTGTCCTTGCCGGGCATTGTTACGACCTGACCGAGACGCCACCATACGGTCCATGGGCCGAGATTCTCGCCCAGGTCCCACGCCTCCTCGACGGTCCACCGCTCTTGGGGCTCGGTGACGCACCGACGACTACGGCGGACCAGACGGCCCTCTTCGCGCAGATCCGAGAGAGCCTCGTCGCCGTCGGGCGCCAGCAGCCGCTTATTCTGCTCCTTGAGGATCTCCATTGGGCAGATGCAGGCAGTTTTGAGTTGCTGCGCTATCAGGCACGTGGCCTATTGAACACTCCCATCCTGCTCCTCGTCACGTATCGCGCCGATGAAGTGAACCGCCGCCATTCGCTCTACCCCATCCTGCCGCTCCTGGTCCGCGAGGCGCAGGCGCTGCGCATCGACCTCCGCCGCATCGAGCCCGACGACGTCCGGGCGCTCGTGGCCTCCCGGTACGGGCTCTCCGAGGCCGACGAGGCTCGGCTCCTGGCGTATCTCGAGGATCACGCGGAGGGCAACCCCCTCTACATCGGTGAGCTAGCGCGGGCGCTGGAAGAAGAAGGGCTGCTGCGATCGGGCACGGGAACCTGGGAATTGGGCGACTTGACCGAGGTGCACATACCTCCCCTCTTGCGCCAGGTGATCGAAGGACGCCTGGAACGACTAGGAGAAGAGGCACACGGCGTCCTCGCGATCGCCGCCGTCATCGGCCCCCAAGTACCGCTCGCCCTCTGGAACGAGGTGTCCGAGGTCGGGGAGGCGGCCCTGATCGACGTGGTCGAAGCAGCGGTCGAAGCGCGCCTGATCGAAGCATCCGCCGACGGCGCGACGGTGTCGTTCGCCCACGCGCTTGTCCGTGAGGTGCTCTACGACGGCCTCCTGCCGCCCCGGCGTCGGATCTGGCACCGGCGCCTCGCGGACGCGCTACTGGCTAGCCCGGTGGCCGATCCCGATGCGGTCGCCTATCACCTGCAGCGAGCCGGCGACCGGCGCGCGGCGGAATGGCTGATCAAAGCGGGGGAGCGAGCGCAGCTCTCCTACGCGCTC
>JBOGUE010000135.1:0-6533 GCA_050695955.1 Thermomicrobiales bacterium
TCGGATGGGGATGCCGAGCTTTACCAAGGTCCTGGAAGCGGTCAGCGATACCTACCGCAACCGGCGGGAAGAGGTGGTCGAGAATGCCAACCAGATCCGCAACTACCTCGTGCAGGCGAGCGCGACGTCGCCGAAGCGCGACCCGCTCAATGCCGAGGTCGTTGACCAGGCCGTGCGTGGCCTGGCGCGGGCCTTCGACCCGGAGAACGGCGGGTTCGGGGCCGCGCCGAAGTTCCCGCAACCCGCGCTCGTCGAGTTCTTGCTGCGGACGCACCGGCGAACCGGCGACGAACGCGCCGCGGCGATGGCCAAGCACACGCTCGACCGGATGGCAACGGGAGGCGTCTACGACCAGATCGGAGGCGGTTTCCATCGCTACGCGGTGGACGCCATCTGGCTGGTGCCACACTTCGAGAAGATGCTCTACGACAACGCGCAACTGGCGCGAGTGTATCTCGATGGCTACCGCGCCTTCGGCGACGAACGGTACCGGCGGGTCGCGACCCAGATCCTCGACTACGTCCTGCGGGAGATGACGAGCCCGGACGGTGGGTTCTACGCGACCCAGGACGCCGATACCGAGGGCGAGGAGGGGAAGTTCTACGTCTGGTCGAAGCCGGAGATCGAGGAGGTTCTCGGGGCCGAGGAGGCGGCTGTTGTCGCTCGCTACTACGGCGTGATAGCCGAGGGCAACTTCGAGGGGCACAACGTGCTCAATGTGCCAGAAGCGCCGGAGGAGGTCGCGGAGCAGATCGACATTTCGTTGGAGGCGCTGGAGGAGACGGTCGAACGCGCTCGGGGAAAGCTCTTCGAGGCACGAGAAAAGCGGATCCGGCCGGGCCGCGACGAGAAGGTTCTCGTGAGCTGGAACGGACTCATGTTGCGGGCGTTCGCCGAAGCGTCGCGCGTGCTTGGGCGGCCGGACTACCGGAGCGCGGCAGAGCGGAACGCCGAGTTCCTACTGGCGAAGCTCCAGCAGGACGGCAGGTTGCTGCATAGCTTCAAGGACGGCGTCGCCAAGATTCCCGCCTTCCTCGACGACTACGCGAACATGATTGACGGCTTGCTCGCGCTCTACGAAGCGACGTTCGAGCGGCGCTGGCTGGACGAGTCGCTGCGGTTGACCGAGACGATGATCGCGGACTTCGCGGACGAAGACGGCGTCGGGTTCTACGACACTGGTGTCGGACACGAGGACTTGATCAGTCGACCGCGCGATCTGCAGGACGGCGCGACGCCAGCGGGGAACTCCGTCGCCGCCTCGGTGCTGTTGAAGCTGGCGGCGATGACGGGCGGCGAGGGATATCAGCGGCGGGCGACGGCGATCCTCGGTTCAATGGCGCGAGCAATGGCCGAGCACTCAACCGGCTTTGGCCGCTTCCTTTCGGCGCTGGATGCCTACCTGGCCACTCCGCGTGAAGTCGCCATTGCCGGGAAGCCCGGGGATGCGAAGATCGAGGCGTTTGCCGCCGAGGTGTTTCGGCGCTACGAGCCGAACGCCGTCATCGGCCTGGCAAACCCCGACGACCCGAAGCTGGCCGAGCGCCTCCCGTTCCTGGCGAATCGTCCGATGCGGGACGGCGCCGTGACCGCCTATCTCTGCGAGCGCTACGCCTGTTTACCGCCGGTGACTGATCCGGCCGACTTGGCAATTCAACTCGAACAGGGAACGGGGATCGGTTGGCAGGAGTTTTAGCGTATGTCAATGCCCCGTCATTCCGAGCTGCCGCGAGGAATCGTCCCGCCCTGGACTCGAAGGCGAGATTCCTCGTTCCTCGGAATGACGGGGAGGTTGTCATGATGACGGGTGGAGGATCGGATGAATCCGACGACGATTTATTCGATCGGGCACAGCAATCTCGCGATTGAGGTGTTCATCGAGCGCCTGCAACAGCATGGCATCGAGGCAATTGTCGACGTGCGGAGCGCGCCATACAGCCAGTTCAACCCGCAATTCAATCGCGAGGACCTGGAGCGGGCACTGGACAAGGCAGGCGTGGCGTACGCATTTGCCGGTGAATACCTGGGTGGGCGGCCGAAGGACCCCGCGTGCTACAAGAATGGCGTTGTGCCGGACGGGAAGGCGGATTACCTCAAGTTGGTGGACTATAAGGCGGTCGCCCGGCAGCCCTATTTTCTGCAGGGGCTTGCGCGGCTGTTGGAGTTTGCCGGAGAATCGCGCACGGCGATGATGTGCAGCGAAGAGAATCCAGACCACTGCCACCGACACCATCTCATTGCCCAATCGTTGTTGGACCACGCCGTTGCCGTGCTGCACATTCGCGGCGACGGCGACATCAATGAGGCGAAGCGCGAGGCGGAACAGTTGAGTCTGCTTTAGCGCAGGCGTCATTCCGAGCCGTCGCGAGGAATCGTACCGGACTCCGGTTCGTGTTATTTAGGCGAGATTCCTCTCTGCGATCGGCATGACGGAGAGGGGTGATCTGAATGACGGGGAGAGGGCGGAGGTTTGGGCCGGTGCGGATCTTCACTATTGGCTTCACCCGAAAGCCTGCCGAGCGGTTTTTTGAGCTGATCCGCACGAACGGCGTGCATCGCCTCGTCGACATCCGGCTTCACCCCGACGGTCAACTCGCCGGGTTTGCGAAGAGAAGCGACCTTCCCTACTTCCTCCGCGAGCTCGCGGCATGCGACTACGAACACTGTCCGATTTTGGCCCCGGCGCCGGAAATACTCACTGACTACCGGAAGGATCACAGCTGGGACCGGTACGTCGAGCGGTTCGAGGCGCTGATGGACGAGCGACAGATTCCGGACGCGTTGGATCGGCGGTCGTTCGAGATGGGGGCATCCTGTTTCATGTGTAGCGAACACACGCCGGATCAGTGCCACCGGCGGCTCGTTGCGGAGCGGATGGCGGCGGCGTGGCCGGGGACCGAGATCGTGCATCTCATGTAGCGCGGCAGGAGCCGGGACGTGGCGAGGCGACCGGTCATCATCACCGACCTGACGCGCATGGGCGGCGAGCGCGTCTGCATCGCCGGATATGTGAAGGAAGGTCAGGACGTCTACTCCTGCGTCCGGCCGCTCTTTCGCAACGGCACGCTTGACGAACGCTGGCTCTACGTTCATGGCGACCCGGTGATCCGCCCCTTCGCGGTCGTGGAGCTCGACTTCGTGCAGGCACGGCCGCAACCGCCGCACACCGAGGATTGGCACGTCAGTCCGGGTCATCGCGAGCGGATGCGCTTGCTGGCTGAAGACGAGCGATGGGACCTCCTCAGCAAGATCGACGACGGCGCGGTGGCGAAGATCTTCGGCACGGAGATTCAGCACGAGGTTGGCGATTTCATCCTCGATGGGCAGGGCAGCCGCTCGCTTGGGACGATCTTTCCGGCCCGTGTCACCGAGGTGTACTACGGTCCACGGCCGATTTCGGACCGGTGGGAGTACCGGATCGGCTTCGAGGATCAGGCTGGTGATGCCTACCGGCTGACGGTGACCGACTTGGCTTTTCGGTATGGTCTTGATCATGCACGGACAGAACGCGCGCTGCCGGCGCCCAGGCTTTCGGATCGGATGACGGCCTTTTTCCTACGAGCTGACCGTGTTGCGTTGCGCATTGGGCTGGCGCGGGGATGGGAACGGCATCCAGAGCGTTGCTATTTGCAGATTACTGGGGTGTATTCGCAGCCGGACTATCTGAGCGGCCGGTGTCATGCCGATTTTCACCGGCCGGAGGAGTTGGAGCCGTTGGATCTGGCGGACGTGCCGTTTTAGGAGGGATTATCGACCCGCGGCCGTGGCGCGCTGGCGTGCTGAGCAGCGCGACGCGGCAAGCACAGCATTCCCACCACGGTTCGTGACACTGTGCGCCAATTCTGCACGCGCATGGTCCGCGCTTCGTGCAACAACCCACGGGCGGGGTAGAATCCAATATGGTCCGTGCGGCCGTATGATCTTCCACCGGCCGCCGCACCGGATGAGGCGCGAACGACGATTAGCTGGACACGGATCGATGCCCGACCTGTTCCTCGAGCTGCGAGAAAGCGACGACAGCGCGGGCGCCGCGCCCCCCCCTCCCCTTTCGGACGCGGACGCGCTGGTGCTGCTGCGGGAGTCGGAGATCGTCGCCAGCCGCTTGATTCCCTGGGGGTCGAACTATTCCTTCGCCGTCGCGCTGGAAGCGCTGGACGGGCGGGATCAGCTTGCCATCTACAAACCGCGCAACGGCGAGGCGCCACTCTATGACTTCCCAGATGGCACGCTCTACCTGCGGGAAACGGCAGCTTACCTGCTCGGCAAGTTGCTGGGCTGGGACTTCGTGCCGCCGACGATTGTGCGAAGTGGACCGCACGGCATCGGCAGCCTTCAGCTTTATGTCTATCCAGAAGCGGAATCCGCGGCGAGCCAACAATACTGGCAGGGATGCGCCCCGGAAATCGAGCGGGTGGTATTGTTCGACCACATCGCCAATAACGCCGACCGCAAGATCGGGCATTGCCTGCGGGATCATCTCGGCAGGGTGTGGGGCATCGACCACGGACTGACGTTCAATCAAGTGCCGAAGATGCGGACCGTCCTTTGGCAGTACGTCGGACAACCAATCAGCCCCACGTTCCTAGACGATGTGGTCGATCTCCGACGCCGAGAGCCGGAGGTGCGCGCAGCGCTCCGCGAGTACCTTAACCGGGCCGAGGTCGACGCCCTCTTCGCCCGCACCGACCGCCTCATAGAGACAGGGCACTATCCCCTGCTCAATGCTCGACGGAACATCCCATATGGTTGGTGGTAACAGACCGCCGGTTCATGCGTTCGGCTCTGTGCGGAACGACAACACGGTCAGCGAGTGCGCCGGGAAGTCGTAGGAGAATACGCGTCCCGACGCGTCCCCCCGTTTCTCGTTGACGGTCACGCTCGGAGGTTGCGCAAACGAGTTCGTCGCCAGTGCGTCGCCCGCGTTAACCTCGGCGATCGCAACCACGTCCGCGATCGCCGCATCGCTGAGCTCGATCGTGGTCGTGATGGGACGCTCGGGGTCGCGATTGACCACGGTGAGTGTTAGCGCCTGTCGCGCTTCGTCGCGGGTCGCGGCGACGTCGAGGAGCTGGAACGATCCGAGGTCGGCGACGCGGTGCGCCCACGACGAGGTCTCCTGGTTGGGCGGGAAGTGGTAGGTGTCGCACTCGACGTAGGCGTCCAGCGCGATCGTATCAAATTGCTCCGCATAGAGCCTAAGAGGGTGATAGATCGTCTGCACGAAGATTCCGTCGGGACTGGTGAAAATCGGCGCGATGACGTTGACCAGTTGGGCCAGGTTTGCCATGCGGACGGTGTCGCAATTTCGCACGAAGATATTGAGGTAGGTGGCGACCGCAAGAGCGTCGGCCAGGGTGTACCGCTCTTCGAGTGCTGTGTCGCTCGCGCGTGCCCGGAACCAGACGTTCCACTCGTCGTAGGCAACGTGGATCGGGTGGGCGATGCCCTGGCGGTGGCGGACGCGGTGGATCAACGCCCGGCAACTCCGCGGCGCCCTGTCCGCCTGGTGTGGGGCGAGGACGTTGCTCATATAGTCGTCGCTGCCGGTGTAGATGTGAATGTTGTGCCAGGCAATGTGCGGCGCCAGCGCTTCAAGGACGATGCGGTCCCACTCGCTCCAGCCGTTCTCGCCGCAACTGATGAGATCGATGGACGGGTCTGCCCAGTGCATCACTTTGTATGGTAGATCTTGATCTGGGCCAAGCATAGTGTTCCCTCTTCTGGCTATAGACGCGCCGAGTCGAGGTATATTGCCGGATCGATGGCTTCCATGCCGGTGTTCCCTTCGTGTGGACCTGCGATAGCGCATGATCTTGACAGTGATGCGGCGCGCGGATACGTTGAACGCCGTCCGTTCCTTTCACGCGCGCGTGCCCTACCCAGGCCTGATGGACAGGCCGGCCGCAATGGTTTTCGCTTCAAGGATGCAGCGAGAGGAGCAACGATGATGTCAAAGACGCACATGCAGCAGAGAATGATCGGTCGGATGAGCCTCGATCCTCGGTTCTTCAGCCGGCGAGACGTGCTGAAGTCGATGGTTGTCGCGGGTGGGGTGATCGTCTGGTCCGGATACGGCCGGGCGCCGCGGGTCGGCGCGCAGGACGCGATCACGCTCAAGCAGTGGTACCACCAATACGGCGAGGCCGGCACGCAAGAGGCGGCCACGCGCTATGCTGAAGAGTTCACCGCCGCGCACGAGGCTGAGGGGATCCAGGTCGAGATGACCTGGGTGCCGGGCGACTACGGCACCGCGCTCTCGGCGGCACTGCTCACCGACGAGGGGCCGGACGTCTACGAGACGTCGCCGACGGTGGCGATGGTCAAGGCCGAGCAGTGCGCGCCGCTCGACGACCTCTACACCGAGGAAGTCAAGGCCGATTTCCACCCGAACAACATCGCGCGCAACACGATCGACGGCAAGATCTACGGAATCAAGATGATCGACGACACGGGGTTGCTTTACTATCGAAAGAGTCTCCTCGAAGCCGCGGGCGTGACCCCGCCGACCACAATGGACGAGCTCATCGCCGCTG
>JBOGUE010000136.1:0-5548 GCA_050695955.1 Thermomicrobiales bacterium
GAGAAGCATCGATCGTGAGCCAATGTGTGACCGTTTGGACTCGGACACGGCTCCGTCACAACCGCCTGGGCACTGGGCACTGCGCACTGGGCACTCTCCTGGCCGTCCTGGCCGCCCTGGCCGTCCCATCCGCGGCGGCGCATCCGGCCGACCGGCTGCAGCAGCACCTGATGATCCGGCTTGCGCTGGAGGAGGCGCGGGTCACGATCGCCATCGGCGGTGGGCTGCTGGCGAATGAGCAGGTGCTGCGCGGTCTTGACCCGAATGGCGACGGCACGGTGACGAGCGCCGAAGCGGATGGCTGGCTGGCCGACTACCTGCAGGATATTCACGTCTTCGTCGACGGCCAGGCACGGCGGCTCGATCCCGCGGCAGCCACGATAACGGTGCCGGACACTGAACAGTTTCACCTTGGACTCAGTCCCCTGGTGATTTCCTTCGCCGCGCCGGTGCCGCTGACCGAGGCGACGGCCGAGCACCGGCTGGTGGTGCAAGTGGACTATCGGATCGATCTGACTGACTTCGGGCGCGACGTCGAAACGGCGGCCGGGGTGGATCTGATCGACGACGGCTGGCCGTCGAAGACGACCCGTATTGCCTTCACGGCAGACCCCGCGCTGGCCGGAGTGGAAGGTGAGGCAGTAGACGCCGCGGCGGAGTGGGGCGGTGGGCTGGTGGGGAAGGCGAATGACCTCTTCCAGCGCGAGAAGACGCCCGCGTTCATCGCGACCCTGATCGGTCTCTTTGTGGTCATGGGTGCGCTGCACGCGATCCAACCCGGCCACGGCAAGACCCTGGTCGCGGCCTACCTGATCGCGACCGGCGGCCGGCCGCGCGACGCGCTGACGTTGGCTGGCGTCGTCACCTTCACCCACACGGTCAGCGTCTTCGCCCTCGCCTTCGCCACCCTCGCCGCCAGCGAGGTTTTCCTCCCCTCTCGCGTCGTGCCGGTCCTCAGCGTGGTCTCCGGCGCACTGGTTATCGGTATGGGCGTGCTGATGTTGCGGAACGCTCTGCGGAGGCGGACGGCGACGAGCCATCAGCTATCAGCTATCAGCTATCAGCACCCAGCGCCCAATCACGACCATGAGCACCTCTCTGAGGAGGAGCATGCGCGGTTGCACCTGGCGGAGGTCGCGGCGGCAACGGTGGGGAGGGGTGAGGGGCGGCGGGTGTCGATGCGGAGCCTGGTGGCGCTTGGGGTTTCGGGGGGGATGGCGCCCTGCCCGGACGCGCTGGCGATCCTGCTGCTGGCGGTGGGGATCAATCAGCTCGGCTTTGGGTTGCTGGCCATTGTTGCTTTTAGTCTTGGGCTGGCGGGTGTCCTCGTCGCCTTCGGGCTGGCGATTGCGCTGGCGGGGCCGCTTTGGGCGCGGGTTGGGCGGAAATCAACCGGCGGCGCGGGCAGGTTGAACGGATTCACGGGACGACTGGTCGCTATCAGCCCCGTCGTCAGCGCCTGCGTGGTCGTGCTGCTCGGGTTTGGCATGCTCTGGCGCTCCGGGATCAGTGCATAGGGAGCGGACCGCGGTGCATAGGTATTTTTCCTCAGGTTCCTTCCCTCTGTTCGGGTGACAGGGATGCGCACCCTGTCGGCGAATCAAGGCGAGACCCCGGGTCCTTTACTATGTACAAGGAGGAAGGAACCTGATGCTCCAATCGACCGTTTTGGTGCGACTCCTCATGGCGCTCAGCCTGGCGCTGGCGATTGTGGGGACCACCGCGCTCGCGACGGCGGCGGCAATGGCGCCTCCGGTGTCGGGCAGCTCCCGGCCACGGGTTCGGGTCCGCTGGAGACCAACTCCCACGCCGGGGAGCTCTTTGCGCTGATCGTCGCGACCACGTTGGCGCTCGCCGCGGGCGGCGTCTGGCGCTGGCGGGCGACGAACGCGCGCTAAATGCATCCGACCGGCCGGATGGTCGGGAATCCCCCCTTCCCGCATCCGCGCCGCGACGATGGTTCTCCGCCGCGTGGCGGCAACCGCACGGCCCTGGCTTCTCAGCCGGGGTCGTGCTTTTTTTCGACACCGTCAATCGTGATCGACGTCGCGATCGAGCCGGCGCAGCGACCAGAGGGGGGAGCGCCAGATCCAGAGCGCAACCGCCGTCTCGAGTAAGGCGGCGATGACGAGCGTCGGGCGCAGGCCGATGAGCTGGCCGAGCACGCCGCCGAGCAGCGCACCCAGCGGTATCGTTGCCGCGCCCAGGACGCGCAGTGTGCCGCCGACGCGGCCCAGGAGGGCGTTCGGCACGATCGCCTGACGTAGGGTCGTCTGGGCCACGTTGGAGAGGGTGACGCCCATCCCGAAAAAGAACTGACCGACCGCCGTGACAATCACGACCACGACGAGGTTGTGCCCGGCGAGGGGCAGCGCGAGATCGCTCAACCCGATGACGGCGATGCCGATTGCCATTGCCGGTCCCACGCCCACCACCCCGACGATGCGGCCCGGCAACAGAGCGCCGGCGACGAAGCCGACGCCGCCGATGGCGAAGACCGCACCGAGGAGAGCGGGGTCCATCCCGATCGTCCGCGTCAGGTAGAGGATCCACACCGCCTCCAGCATCGCGTTGAAGAGACCGATCAGGGCGTCGCCGGCCGCGAGGGCGCGGATCGCGGGCGTGCGGCCGACGATGCGTATCCCCTCCGCCACGTCGGACCAGACGGTCGAACGAATCGCCCCGACCGCACGCGGCGGCTCCTTGGCCCGAATCCTGGCGATCAGCCCGGCGGAAGCGACAAACGAGAGCGCGTCCACGGCGATGGCCACGGGCGCTTTCAGGAGTTGCACGAGCCAACCCGCGATGGCGGGGCCGGCAACCTGGGCCGCCGAACTGCTGAGTTCCAGGGCGCTGTTGCCCTCCACCAGCCGTTTCCGCTCGACCAACGACGGCAGGTACGATTGGTAGGCGAGGCCGAAGAAGAGACCGCAGAGGCCGGAGAGGAAGGCGACGACGTAAAGCAGGGGCATAGTCAGCGCCCCCAGCAGCCAGGAGAGCGGGATCATGCCGAGCAGAAGGGCGCGGGCGAGGTCGGCGGAGATCAGGATTGGCCGGCGGGCGCGGCGATCGACGATCACCCCCGCGGCGAGGCCGACGACCAAGGCCGGCAGCGATCCCATCGCGGTCAGGATGCCCATCTCCGCCGGTGAGGCGTCGAGGGAGACCGCCGCGGTCAGCGGCACGGCGAGGAAGCTGATCTGCCCGCCGATCTGCGAAATCGTCTGCGCCAGCCACAGCCGGCGAAAGTCCTCGTGCTCGCGGAGGAGGTGCATGAGAAGACTCCGTTGCTCACGATCTGCTCCGAGCGCTCAGCGACTTCTAAGGGAAAGGGTTCTCGTGATCCTTCACATCGTCAGAGCTCTCAGCGGACGATGGTGGCTCATCGACCGCGAAGTTGACATGAGCCAAGGTCTCGTCGTTGCCGATTAATCGAATCGTATAGGTGCCGGCTCGTTCAAAGGTCACCTGAGTCGCTATGGCGTATGGCAACGAGTATTCGTTCGCGACGTCGAGGTCCCATTCTTGCCGCGGGCTCATCCGCACATGAAAATCCTGAAAGCCGAAATCCAAAACATCCCCACGGTCGCTGACAAACTCAATCTTCAGGGTGATTTCGCCAGCTGCAAGTGCAGTTGGCGCACCGAGCTTGATGGCGAGCGCGAAGCGATGCGACGCCGGAAAAGAAGCCGGTTGAATCCGATCCCAACCGCCGCCGAGAATGTCGATCTTGCCGCTTTGGACCCGAGCGTGGTCGCACAAGAGAAAGCACTCGGCACGGAGCTTCGGGCGTGGTGATGGCTTTCTGCTACGCTTGCGTTCGGTCATGGTTCCCTCGTCTACGAAACGCGGCGGTCAACCCATCGACATTGTATGACACCGTGTAATACGATGTGCGTGGAGTGCCGATGATGGCGTCGCGACGACCCATCGCCGTCATTGGACTCGAATGGGACGAGGAGAACGAGCGCCACGTCGAAGCGCACATCAACGCCTGGTTGATCGAGGAGATGATCGAGGCCGGCGATTGGTGTGCGTTCCCGAATCATCCCGGACATCCACCAAATCGCTGGCTGGTGATCGGTCGAACCGAGTCTGGAATCTGGATCACGGCCATCCTGCAAGAGCCGCTCGATGGCGATCCGAGCAGGTGGCGCCCCGTAACTGGATGGCAATCAACACCCCACGAGAAGCGGATGCACCGCGCGGAGCGAGAGCGGACGCGAAGACGATAGGAAGAACCCATGGCAATGTGTGCAACAAAACCAAGCGCGGACCCACTGACGCCGGTGACAAGCAGAGAAGATCAACACGCGAAAGGGTGGAGCGACAGCGCTGCGCCAGTCACCGCGGCGCGACGCCTTGAAGCAACCATCTCAATTCGTTTGGAACCAGACGATGCGAATGTGGTGCGCCGTGCCGCTCGACTCACTGGCAAGACAAAGTCTGAGTTTGTGCGACGCTCTACCGTGGAAGCAGCAAGAAACGTGGTTGAACGATACGAACGGCAGGGAATGGTCGTGGAGCGCGTCGAACGAATTGTCCCTACCGAAACGACTCGGTCGACGACACGTTTCGTCGAGACGACCGGTGAAGCGCCTGCTCGATCGACGACTGGCTCACCTCCCATGGACTAGCGGCCGGCGCGCCTGATTGTTATCCTGCGTGCCAGGGCAGCACCGGGGAGGTCTGCACACGCATGCAGTTATGAGCGCGCGGTCCCGCCAACGACGTTCGCCACCGGCGGCTCGACCGGTCGAGCCGACCGGGTTAGTCGCGGGCGCGTTGCTCGACATCGACGGTGTACTGCACGTCGGCATGCGGCCGGTGCCCGGCGCGGCGGACGCCCTCAAAGCCCTGACCGCTCATGGTATTGCTTTTCGCTTCCTCACCAACACCACCACCGCCAGCCGGGCGACGCTCGGCGCATCGCTGCGCGAGATCGGTTTGCCGGTGCGGGGCGAGGAGCTCGTGACGGCGCCGGTGGCGACGGCGGACTACGTGCGGGGTCGCTGGCCGGGCGCTCGCTGCTACCTAATCGCGAAGGGCGACGTCGACCGCGATTTTGCCGAAGCCGGGCTGACGGTGCTGCCCGACGACGCGGCGGCGGCGGACGTGGTCGTGATCGGAGGGGCGGAGGAGCGGTTGACCTACGAGCGGATGAACCGCGCCTACCGCCTTCTGACCGGCGGCGCGCATCTGGTGGCGATGCACCGCAATCGCGCCTGGCGCACCGCCGATGGGATGTGGCTCGATAGCGGCCCGTACGTCACACTGCTGGAAGAAGCGGCCGGGGTGCAGGCGATCACGGTCGGCAAGCCGTCGTTGACCTTCTTCCGAGAGGCGCTGCGGCTGCTCGGCGTCCCGCCGCGCCGGGTGGTGATGGTCGGCGACGACGCCCGCAACGATCTCCTCCCCGCCCGCCGCCTCGGCCTGCGCACCGTTCTGGTCCGCACCGGCAAGCCAGTTGTGGAAGGGGATGAAGCGCACGCCGACATCGTGCTGGATTCGATCTCGGATCTGCCGGACGCAGTAGTCAGGAGTCAGT
>JBOGUE010000137.1:0-21934 GCA_050695955.1 Thermomicrobiales bacterium
ATGAGAGACACCGTCGACGCCGGATTCATCGGTCCGGCCGAAGAATTCCGCGGGTACGTCGAAGTGGCGAAGCCGCTGCGGGTCGACGAAGCCGGCGATCCATGAGATCTGGCCGTCACGAAAGCTCAGCACATTGACTGCGCCGAGTCGGAACCTGTGCCCGTCGTATTGGTAGCACGCGAACGCCGGCTGCCCATTCGCCGTGATGGGCACCAGCCGCCACGGCATGGCGAATACCCGCTCGACGAAGAATCGGACCACATCTTCACGACCTTCGAACCACGCGGGCAGCGGCGGCATGGTGAACCGGGCGTCGTCCGCCAGCAACGCCAGAATGGCCGCGACGTCGGCCTGCTCCCAGGCGGCCACGAAGGCGTTCACCAGCTCGCGCCGGCCGTCCGCGCCGAGGGCGTCCAACTCGGCCCGTTGCGTGGTACGCGGCATCCGCTGGTCGACCGTCTTCCTGGCGCGTTGCAGCGCACTGTTCACCGAGGCAGGCGTGGCGGCGAGGATGCGCGCGACCTCGGCGGCGGAGAACTCCAGCACCTCACGCAGGATCAGCACGGCGCGCTGGGTACCCGGCAGGTGCTGCAACGCCGCGACGAAGGCCAACTCAACACTCTCCCGCCGCGGGTAACTCGCCGCCGGATCGGAGTCGTCCGGTTCGCTCGCCGGCATCTCGTCCGGCCAGGGCTCCAGCCAGACCGGACCGGTCACCGGCTCACCGAGATCGTCGGTGGCATGTCGTGGCGGGCCGTAATCCACCGAGAGCAGCCGCCGGGGACGGCGGGCGATCAACCGCGGGCAAGCGTTGGTGCTGACGCGATACAGCCACGCGCGGAGCGAGCTACCTACGACCCTCGAATCCGGCCAAGCCACGCCAGGCGCCGCGTAACGACTCCCGGAGCGCGTCCTCGGCGTCCTACACCGAGCCGAGCATCCGATAGCAGTGGGCGTACAGCTCACCCCGGTAGCTCGCCACCAGCCGCTCGAAGGCCGCCGAGTTGCCTTGGCGGGCCGAGGCCAGCATGTCCAGCTCGGACTGCGCATCCACATCATCCATCGAGACCATCGTTACAGCCGCCCCAGCCGGCGTCGCACTGCCGCCGCGGTGTCAATCCGCGCCCGCCAAGACCGGCACGAAGCCCTCGCCGGGGCGGTAATCGGGAGATTGATGGCGGAAATACGTGTTATAGAGGCCGGCGTACTCGCCGCCGCGCAGCATCAGCGCGTCGTGGTTGCCTTCCTCCACGATTTGCCCGTGGCGCAGCACGATGATGCGGTCGGCGTGGCGGATCGTGACCAGGCGGTGGGCGATCACGATCGCGGTGCGGCCGAATAGCACCTCGTCGAGCCCTTCCTGGATGAACTCCTCGGTCAGCGGGTCGACACTCGCCGTCGCCTCGTCGAGGATGACAATCGCCGCGTCCTGCACCAGGATGCGGGCGAGCGCGACGAGCTGCCGCTGTCCCATCGAGAGCCCGCGACCCTGCTCGCCAACCTCGGTTTGCAACCCGTTCGGCAATGCCTCGATCCAGTCGCCGCCGGCGATCCGCCGCGCCGCCTGCTCCACGTCGGCGTCGGTTGCGTCGGGTCGCGGATAGCGAATGTTGTCGGCCACCGTGCCCGCGAAGAGGAAGGGCACCTGCGGCACCACGCCGAGCCGCTGCCGGTACGGCTCCAGGTCGAACGAGCGGATGTCGCGGTTGTCGATCAGGATCTGGCCGTCCTGAAACTCGTAGAAGCGGGCGACGAGCTTGCCGAGCGTTGACTTGCCGGCGCCCGTGTGCCCGACCAGCGCCACCGTCTCGCCCGCCGCGATCGTCAGGTCGAAGTCGCGCAACACCAAATGCTCGTCGTTGTAGCCGAAGTCGACGTCGCGGAACTCGATCCGCCCCTGCACGGCGCCGGGATGCCGACGGTCGTGCTGCACGACCCGTGGCGTGGCGTCGATCAGCGCGAAGGCGCGCTCCGCCGCCGAGAGGCCCAGTTGGAACTGGCTCCAAAAGCTGGCGATGCTTGTCAACGGCATCCAGAAGAGCGCGATTGCCTGGAGAAAGAGGTACCAGTCCCCCGCGGAGACATCGCCGGAGAGGACGCTCCGCCCGCCGACGTAGACGAGCAAGACCGTGCCCACCCCCGAGACGGTGAAGAGGAGCGGGAAGATGCTGCTGAAGACGATCCCTTGACGGACGGTGACGCGGTAGGCCGTGTCGTTGACCTCCCCGAACTCGCCGTAGATCGTCTCTTCCTGGCGGAAATTCTTGGCGACCGCGATGCCGCGCATCGTCTCCTGGACGGTGGTGTTGACCGTCGCCAGTGCCCGCTGCGCCCGCCGCGTGCTCTCGCGGGCGATTTTGCGGAAGCCCAGCGCCATCGCGACCACCACCGGCGCGATCGTGATCGCCAGCAACGCCAGCCGCACGTCGCGCGCGAAGAGGACCGCGGTGACGAGGACGACGAGCAAGATCTGGCTGACCAAGTTGAGCGACAACGTCACCGTGTTCGCGAAGTCCTCCGAGTCCGAGGTGACGCGACTGACGATCTTGCCCGACGGATTCTCGTCGTAGAACGAGAGGTCGCGCTCCATGACCGCCTTGAAGGCGTCGAGCCGCAGGCGCAGCACGACGTCGCCGACGACCCGCGCCGTCAACGATTGCCGGATATAGTTGAATCCCCACGAGAATGCGCCCGCGACCAGGATGGCGATGACGACGAGCCACACCGCGCGGTCGATGCCGCCGTCGTTGTCGGTCAGCCGATCGAGCCCGGTCGCGATCAGCAGCGGCAGCGCCGAGTCCATCAACGAGTTGAGGACGACCATGCCGGAGATCAAGAGCATCGTCCTGGCGCGCGGCCGGAAGAACTCGACGACCCGCCGGACAAGTTCGCGGTCGCCGTACGTCCGGTCGTACGACTCGGCGTCGAGACCTTCCATGATGAAACCCACGTCGTTCCTCCGGAGTTGTTAGGCGTTAGGCGTTAGTAATTCGTCGTTTCTTCTAACGACTCACGACTAACGACTCACGACTCGTCTCCACTTCGTCGTATCGCGCAAAGATCCGGCGATAGAGGTCGCAGCGCCCGAGAAGCTCCTCGTGCGTCCCTTGGTCGATCAATTGACCGCGGCGCAACACCAATACCTTGTCCGCCCATCGGATCTGGGAGAGGCGGTGGGTGATGAGGAGAGTCGTCCGCCCCTCCAAGACCCGGCGAATCGCGCGCTGGATCTCGTCCTCTGTCGCGCTGTCGATTGCGCTCGTCGAGTCGTCTAGCATCAGGACACGCGGGTCAGTCAATAACGCGCGGGCGATCGCCAACCGTTGCCGCTGCCCCCCGGAAAGGGTCACCCCGCGCTCGCCGATCACCGTCTCGTACCCGTCCGGGGTCTCCATGATGAAGTCGTGCGCCTGCGCGTCCTTCGCCGCCTGTTGAATCACGTCGATCTCGACCTTTTGCCCCAGGCTGAACGCGATGTTTTCGGCGATCGGCCGAGAAAAGAGCACGATGTCCTGCTCGATCGTCGAAATTTGTGAACGTAGGCTGTCCAGGCTCCAGTCACGCACGTCCACGCCGTCGATCAGGATGCGGCCGCCGTCCACGTCGTAGATCCGGTTCACCAACTTGGTCAGCGTGCTCTTGCCCGATCCGGTCTCGCCGACGATAGCGACCGTTTGCCCCGGTTCCGCCACGAACGAGACGTCCTTCAAGACCGGCTCGCCCCCGTAGCCGAAGGTCACACGGTCGAAGACGATCTCGCCGGCGATCGCGTCCTGGTGGCCGGCCGTGTTCTCGTCCAACTCCGTCTCCTCGCGCATCAGGTCGAGGATGCGCCCGGCGCTGACCATCCCGAGCTGCACCAGCGAGAAGGTAAAGATCGAGATGAAGGTTGGGAAGCGCAGCAACTGCATCAAGCCCAGATAAGTGACCAGCTGGCCGACGGTGAGGCGATCTTCCGTCACCATCCAGACGCCATGCACCAGCGCCCCGGTCGTGGCGACGGCGATCAGGAGCGTCGGCAGATAGCGCGCTTGGACCATCCCCTGCCGCACGAAGGCATTGCGGTAGCCGCGCGCATTCACCTCGAACTTGCGCCGCTCCTGGGATTCCTGGCCGGTCGACTTGACGACCTCGATGCCGGTCACCGCCTCGGTCAGCCCGGCGTTGAGCGTGCCGAATTGGGTTCGCATCTCGAGGGAAACCGGGTTCAGCCGCCGCATGTAGTGTCGCAGCGCAATTAGGAAGCCGACGGTAAAGACGAGCGGCGAAAGCAACAAGCGCCAGTCGAGCAGTCCGATGAATAAGATCGGCAGGACGAGACTCAAGAACGAGTCGATGATCAGCATCAACCCCGGCACGACCATGAAGTTGATCTGGCGCACGTCGTTCGCGGCGCGGGCCATTAAATCGCCGACGCGCTGCCGGTTGTGAAACGTCTGGCTCTTGCCCAGCAGGCTCAGGTAGAGCTCGTCCCGCGCGTCCCGCTCCATGCGCTTGGAAAGGAGCTCGGCGGTGAGCCAGCTACCCAGATCGGCAGCGCCGCGCACCACGACGAGCACCAACAGGATGATCGCGACCGTGGCCAGCTCGGAGCGAGCGTCATCGACCTCGATCACGGCGTCGAATGCCCGGCCGACCAACCCCGGAATCAGGCTATTGAGGAGGTTCGAGCCGATGGCGCCGGCGATGGTGCCGGTGACAATCAGCGGATAGCGCAGCCCGTGCGACACGATCCAGCGCAGCGGGCTCGACCGGTCGTAGTGGTGTTGACCTTCGATGCTGAACTCGGACCTCATCGGCCGCGTCTCCCACGCCAACGAGTGTGGCGACCTCGACGACCCCACGGATATACCAACGCCGTCCGGTACCCGGCGTGAGATCGCTTGCCAACTCTACCCGGCCACATCCCCAATAACCAGAATTCGGCCCTCGCGACCCCGCACGAACAGATATTCTAGTTGTCCGTACACTCTACGCGTGGCCTGCCGCATCGTCAAGAGTTAGGTAAGACTGGCGCTTAGTTCATCTCGGGTCGAAGGCGTACTGCCACGGCCTAGCCATTCCAGGCTATCGAGAAACTCTTGACGTGGCGTAACGCCCGCCTATGCTGGTTGCCAACAGTTCATCTGACCGATGGCTAACGTCGTGAACGGAGAGAGCTCGTGGACACTCGTCAACCAGACGACCCCTCCTTCGCCCCAACCCGGCGTTTTTCGCGCCGTGCCGCCACACGAGGCGTCGCGGCCGGCATGACCACTGCCCTCCTCGCGAGGACCGGTGCTGTCGCGCAACAGGCAAGCCCGGTATCCGGCGAATTGATCGTGCGGCCGAACGCCAAGTCGCTCAACCCGGAGCAGCGTCAGGCGTACGTCGACGCGGTGCTGGCGCTGAAGCAGAAAGCTTCACCGTGGGCCGCCGGACTGAGCGTCTATGACACCTTCGTACTCTGGCATCGCGACGCCTTCGGCTGCGCGGTCAACGCCGCCCACATGGCCCCTGGCTTCCTCCCTTGGCACCGCGCCTTCCTCCTTCTCTTCGACCAGGAGCTGAAAGAGGTCGACCCCGACGTCACCCTGCCGTATTGGGACTGGACGGTCGACAACCAACCTGACTCCTACCTCTGGAGCGACGACTTTCTCGGCCCGAACGGCGACCCCGCCAATACCCAGATCGTCACCAGCGGTCCCTTTGCCCAGGGTTCCTGGGTCATTACCGTCTTCGACTACACCGATACCCAGCGCAATCCGTCGATCGTCCGCGACTTCGCCGCCGGCGGCCTTGCACCGACGTTGCCCACCGCCGAGAACGTCGAGCAGGCGCTCCAGATCGCCACCTACGACTCCGCCCCTTGGAACGCCGCCGTGCCGTGGGAACAGAGCTTCCGCAACGCGCTGGAAGGCTGGCGTGACTGCACCGACGACATGTGCGACCCGACGGCAGGACTCGGCACGACCTGTACCGGCCCGCACGACCTGCACAACCGCGTCCATCTTTGGGTCGCCGGCGAGTTCGTCTTTGCCCACGAGCTGACGATGACCGATCGCGCCGGGACGCCGGTCGCCACCCCGGTTTCCGGCGGCGAGACCTTCGGCACCATGGCCTTCAATTCGTCGCCGAACGACCCGGTGTTCTTCCTCCACCACGCGAACATCGATCGCATCTACAACCAGTGGTTAGCCCGCCACGGGGAGATCTACGAGCCGCTCTCCGGTGGCCCCTACGGCCACAATATCGACGACCCGATGTGGCCCTACGCTCAAATCGATTGGACCTTTACGCCACGAATGGCCCTCTCCAGTCGCGCCCTTGGCTACATATACGACACGGACGAGTGACGAGGACGGCAAGGGCGGCAAGGGCGGCAGTAAGGCGAGGGCGGCAGTAAGATGTTCGGCGCCGTCCTCGTCTTAGAACCGGGGCTGAGGGCCCGGTCTACGCCTGACGAAGCCTCTCCGAGGCTGTGGTAATCAATCATCCAACCACAGTCCCGGCGGGACTTCGTCGCGCATAGGTAGACCGGGCGTTTACCCCCGGTCCGTGAACCGAGGTCGCTCCGCCATGCCGTCCTTGCCGCCCTTGCCGCCCTACGCCCCTGCCGCCCTACGCCCCTGCCGGCGGTGTGATCTCCACCTCCGCGTCAAAGTCCGAGAGGTGAAGCGTCCGCACGATCTCCGGTTCTTCGACGTCGGTCAGCGGCCCTTCGAGGCGCAGCCGGACGACCCGTCCTTCGCCGTCGATCCAGATCGCCACCGGCTTCGGATTAAGGTCAAGCGCCACGGGCGCCGGGGTCGCGATCTCCATGTCCAACGTGCTGGGATCGAAGGTGCCCTCGATGCGGGTCGTCTCGACGCCGTCGATCTCCTCCGTGCCGGCGATGGTCGGGTTCTCAACCATCTCCACCGCTTGCAGCAGGAGCCGGTCCGGATTGAGCAGATCGATCAACGGCTCGCCCTCAGTGTCCGTTAATGAGATCTCGATCAGGCCCCCATCGCTCGACGTCGGGTCGGTCACCCAGAGCCGGTCGCCGACGCCGACGACGTCGAGATCGAGCGAGACAATGGAGAACTTCGCCGTCACCTTCGCCCGAAACCGGTCCGGCCGCACGACGTCGCCTTCGACCGCGCCCAGTTCAAACTCTTCCAGGATCGTCGTCGTGCCGCCCTCGGTCGTGAGCTCGAAGTGGAACGACGTCACGTCCGCCATGGCCTGGGCGGCGTTCGTCAATACGGCCCGCGCGTCGTCGTCCTGCGCCGTGATGCCTCGCGTCCCTGGCAGGCCGGTCGTGATCAGGGCCACGATCAGCGCCACGCCGCACGCCACGACGCGTGCCGCGCCGGCAGGCTTCGGATGGTTGCGATTCATGTATCCTCCTCGTCCAAATCGCCAATGGCTACTCCCGCATGAAGTCTAGCCCGGATCACCAGGCCCGTCAGACAGAGCCGGGCCGGTTTGGAGCATCTCCTGGGATATGTCTATAGCCAGCGAAATGGGGTCATGACATGGAATGGCCAACCCGGCCGGTGCGGCTTCGACCGCATGACCGCCGACCTCGCTCGCGGCCCGATCCGCGCTGTCGCTCTCTACGCTGTTTTGGGGCGCTCACAGCAAATCGTGACCCGGTCGCTGGCCGCCTCTCGCACGGGAGACGCGCCACTTCATTGACCACTAGTCCCAACCGTCGTATTACAAAATGCCTAGTCCTATGCCCCCCAATATGGCATACTGCGATCATTCGACAATGAAGGATGGTGCGTCGTGCCGACCTGCGCTGCACCGGCTTGCCCATACGAGGCTCTGACCCGCCGCGGTTTCGGCGGTAGCCGGCGACGGTTACCGCTTGCGTTGCCCGCGCTGTTCCTGCTGCTCGGCGCCACCTCGTGCTTCGCCGGCAGCTTCTCCCCCTCCCCACACTTCGACCTCACCCTCACACCACAACTCGGCGCCAGCACCAAGGGCCGGACCGTCGACCGGTTCATCCTGCACTTCACCGAGCATCGGAGGACCAGTTGACCGAGATGACCAGAGCGAACTCCGGCCGTGACTTCGATTGGCGTTCGGGTACAGCGAAAGCACTGGCAGACCGCATCGGTATGGGCAATCTGGTAGCCGGTGGCCTATCCGTCGTCGCGCTGGTGCTCTTCGTCTTTGCGCTTAGCTTCAACCCACTGCTGGCGATCCTGCTCAGCGTCGCCACATTCGCCGGCATTGTGTTGCTCTGGCCGCAAACTGAGCGCTCCCAGAGCGACTCGGTCGATGGCGCCGGCCGGCTGGACCTCGCGTATCAGACAGCGGTTGACCATGCCGCTTCCGTCCGGACATTCGAGCCGCGCATCACGAAGCCCGCGGTGCATGAACGCGTCGTCCGCATCGCGGATAAGACCGACCGGGTCCTGGCGGCAATCCGCGAGGACGGCAACCTGGTCGAGGCGCGGGATTTCACCGACCAGATCCTCGAGCCACTCGACGTACTTCTGACCGAGTATGTCCGCCTCTCGACTCGTGGCGTCAGGAGCGCCAATGCCATTCTCGAGCAAACCGAAGCATGCGACCTGCCGATGATGGAGCAGGCGATTGACGATTTCTACGAAAGGCTGCACCGGGCAAGTCAGGAGCGACTGGTAGCAGCCAGCAGCCACGTCCCGCCGCGGCTCCGGACCGACGCGTTGCTCAAAGCCGGGAACCTGGCCTTGATGTCTGGCGACTACCGTGGGTCCACGCGTTTATTGAGGGAAAGTCTGGTGCTCGCCGAACAGGTCACCGATCCTGTGGCGACGGCAAAGGCGCTGCTCCTCCTTGGATACATCGGGGTGAGTGTGGACGGCCAGGACGGGTGCGTTCCCCTCTTTGAGGACGCATTGGCGCTGTTCCGCGAGGACGACGACCCGTGGTGGGTGCCTGAGACGCTGATGGGTCTCGGACGGACGGCACGCGCGCGCGCCGACTTCGCACACGCCCGGGTGCTGCTCGAAGAAGCGCTGCACCTGTACCGCGACCGCGGCGACCGCTGGGGCATTGCCTGGGTCACCACGGCGCTGGGCGAGGTGGCCGCCGACGAGGGCGACGCCGGGCAAGCGGTCGGTCTGCTCCAGGAAGGACTACGACTCCAAGCGGAACATAAATCGTACGTGGGCATCGATGTGTGCCTCCGCGGCCTCGGTACGGTGGCCGAAGCAACGGGGCGGCCCGAGGCAGCTGTCCACCTGCTGGGTGCGGCGGAGAGCCTGCGAGGCGCCCGCGGCATCCTGATGCCAATGCATGACCGCGACGCGCACGAGCGCCGCGTGACGCGGGCGCGGGCGGGCCTGGGCGAGGCCGCGTTCGTGGCCGCCTGGGATACGGGCCGGGCGATGACGATCGAACAAGCGATCGACGCGGCCGCCGACGTCACCGCCGCGTTGGAGCCCGCGCTGGCGCCGGCCGTCCACCCGGCGCCGGCCGCGGCGCACGGCTTGACGCCCCGCGAATTGGAGGTCCTGCGCTTGATGGTGGAGGACCGCTCCAACCAGGAGATCGCCGACACCCTCTTCATCAGCTACCGCACCGTAACGTCCCACGTCTCTAATATCCTCGCCAAGCTTGGCGTCGACTCGCGCACCGGCGCCGTCGCCTACGCCCTCCGTCACGGCCTGGTTTCACCCGATTCCGACGAACCCCACGCCTGATTCGTTCCCCTCGGCCGATCTTCTACGTACCGGTACGGAGGCGTCCCACGAACCCCTGAGCACCATATACGCACGTGTGACGATGCGGGCCGCGGCGCCGGGGCGCACGCTGTTCTCGTGGTCGCCGGTGGTCGGCGTCCGCAAACGAGATCGCGTCATCGCCTTGGCAATCAAAGGAGCGGTCGCATGCCTCGTTGGGCCTTGATCCTGATCGTCGCGCCGCTGGCGCTATGCGTCTCGTGCGCCTCCATTGGCTATCTCGTGGTGTGGCCGCGGGTCCAAGCATCCGTATCCGACCCGTTGGCGGAGACGATGGCCGACGCGGTCTTCACGTCGGTCTCTGGCCGCATTGCCGCAAGCGCATTCCAGTCGGGAGATCTCGTGCTCACGGCGGCCGACCTCGACGTCAACAACACGGTCGTCCCAGGCGAAGCCGGCTTTGAAACAAGCACAGACGGCGCCTGGATTTACGGCGTCGTGACCAAGATCAGCCCGGCAGGCGTCACCCTCCTGCTGCCAGGGGTCACCTATGGGGGCATGCCGGTGATCGAGGAGAGCCGGGTAGAGCTGACCGAGATCACGGCGGCGGACAACCTGCTCGGCTTCGTCCTGACGGAGGACGTGTTCGAGCAGGGCATGGAAGAGGGCATCAATCGCGCCCTCGATGAACACGGGCTGACGCCAACCGCGATCACACTCCGGCACGGTTCGATGACGATCCTGACGGTACTGACGGCTGGAACACGCGACGTGAGAGCACGCGTCGACGGGCCATCGTCCAACACATTGAACACTTGGGGCAACGGCCGCACGGAGGGTGTGCTATGGTAGAGGCTACCACCAATGGAAGGATGGGCGTCGTGGCTGACCGCGCCGCATCGACTCGCCCACACCGGACGGATCCCCGCCGGCATGCCGGCGGTGTCTGCCGCCGGTTGCCGCCCGTATTGCTCACGATTTTCCATCTGTTCATTTTGACCGCATGCCTCGACAGCGGTTCCTCTGCCCCGCGCCTCACGCTGCGGCTCCTCACCGGCAGCGAAAACCGGAGTCTCAGCCCGATCATCGACCGCTTCGCCGAGCGAGAGGATGTCGCTTTCGAGATCGACTACCAGGGGTCAGTCGATACCATGCTCGATCTGCAACAGGGAGCCGAGGACTACGACGCGGTCTGGCCCGCGAGCTCGATCTGGCTCGAGATGGGCGACACCGGAAGTATCGTGGAACAAACCCAGAGCATCATGGCCACACCGGTCGTCTTCGCCGTCAAGCGTTCCGTGGCCGAGCGCCTCGGCTGGGTGGGGCGGGACGACGTGCGCGTCGAGGAGATCCTGGCCGCCGCCGAATCGGGCCAGATCCGCTATATGACGTCGAGCGCCACTCAGAGCAACTCCGGCGCGATGGTCTTTCTGGGGTATCTCTACGCCTTCGCGGGTCAGCCGGACGTGCTGACCAAGGAGATGCTGCACGACCCGGCGGTCGTGGCGCAGGTCAAGCGCATCTTGGGCACCGTCGACCGCTCGGCCGGCGCCTCCGGTTTCCTGGCGGACCTCTTCTACAAGGAGTACGACGCCTTTGACGGGATGGTAAACAACGAATCGGCGGTGATCACGACGAACCAGAAGCTGACCGCCGCCGACCGGGAGCCGCTCTACGCGGTCTACCCCGTGGGTGGACTCGCCATCGCCGACTGGCCCCTCGGCTATATCGACCGCGGCGACGATGACAAGGCCGAACTCTTCGCCAAATTCCAGGAATATATGCTCTCCGCGGAGGTGCAAAACGAGCTTCTGGCCCAGGGTCGGCGAATCGGGATCGGGCTAAACCCGGAGGGGGCCGATACCGAGGTCTTCAACCCCGAATGGGGGATCGACCTCTCCCGCGTCATCGAGCCCGTCACACTGCCGCCGCCCGACGTGATCCAGGAGGCGCTCGTCCTCTACCAAACCGAGCTGCGCAAGCCCTCGTTCACCGTCATCTGCCTCGACTTCTCGCCCAGCATGAAGGGCGACGGGGAGGAGGACATTAAGTCCGCCATGCGGACCCTGCTCGATCCCGACCTGTCGGCTCAATACTTCCTCCAACGGTCGTCGGGCGACATCACCGTTGTCATTCCGTTCGACAAGGACGTGATGGATCAGTGGCGGGTCACCGGCAACGACCCCGCGGCGCTACGCGACCTCTTGGCCCATGTGACCGCGCAGGAGTTGGGCGACGGCACGAACATTTACGCCCCCGTCGTCGCCGGTCTGGACGCGATAGGCGACACCAGCTTGGAGGGCTACTCGCCGGCAATCATCTTGATGACCGACGGCGAGTCGAACCACGGCAGGTTCAACGAGGTGACAGCGCGGCTAAACCAATCGTCGCCCGGCGTGATTCCGGTCTACGCGATCCTCTTCGGCGAGGCTTCGGAGGAGCAGTTGACCGAGATCACCGAAGCGACCTCCGGCCGCATCTTCGACGGCCAAACCGACCTCATCGCGGCCTTTCGCCAGGCGTTTGGGTACAACTGAGTCATGGCCGTCCGCATCCGACAGGGCGATCTTCTGGGGGGAGGCGTGGCCGCGGTGACCTTGTCCTTGCTCGTCTTTACGCTCGGGGTGAGGCCGTGGCTGGCGATCGTGCTCACCGCCGCCACCTACGCCGGCGTAGTGCTGGTCCGGCCGCGCACCGAACGCCTACAGGGCGAGACTGTCGACGACGCCAGTCGCGAGCAACTCGCCTACCAGACGGCACTCGCCAATGCGGCCGCCATCCGGGCGCTGGCGCCACGCATTGCCAAACCGGCGGTGCGCGAGCAGGTCGGCCGCATCTCGGACCAAATCGACCGGGTTCTGGCGGCAATGCGCGAGGACAGCACCCTGGCCGCGGCGTCCCTCTTCAACGAGCGCCTCCTGGAGACGCTCAAATCGATCCTGTCGGACTATGTGCTGCTCACGACCCGCGGGATCAAGAGCGCCGACGCGGTGCTCGCGAAGACCGAAATGCGGGACTTGCCGACAATCGAGCAGGCGGTCATCGCGTTCTACGAGAAGCTGCACCGAGCGCTAGTGGTCAACCTGGCGGCGCTCGGCGACGTGCTCGAATTCAACCTTGAAGGCATCGCCGTGCCGACGGCCTGGAGAGACACGCCATGAATGCGACCGTGCAGCGCCGCTCGGACGGCAATCTCCCTCCCAGCGCCAATCGCCCAAAGGCCGGCGCCGTGAGCCGGAGGCAGGTTCTCGGCGCCTCGATCTTGGTCGCCGTGATTATGACGATCATCGGGGCCATCGTGTGGGACGACGACGAGGATGATCCCGTCAGCGCGCAGCAAGTTGATGGCCTAACGGTCGTCAAAGGTTACGGGGGGAAACTCAAGGAAGAATTCTTGGAAGATCCCAAGGTCATCGCGTTGCTCGCGGAGCGCTACAACCTCCGTGTAGATATCGAGGCCGTTGGTTCGATCGAGGCGATGTGCGATAAGCCGCGCGAGGACACGGACTACCTCTGGGTTGGCGATCAATCGTCCCTGGTCATCTATAACGAATGCGACGGCACCAAGGTGCGGACAGACAACATCTACAACTCGCCGGTCGTGCTCTACAGTTGGGCGCAGATCGCCGACGCGCTGGTCTCCGCGGGTTTGGCACGAGTTGAAACGGACGGCGTCTATACCATCGACTTCGACCTCCTCGTCGAGTTCATGATGGAGCGGAAGACGTGGGAAGACATCGGTATCACCAACATGCACGGCAAGATCCTTGTGCATACGACCGACCCCAATAGAAGCAACTCGGGCTTTCTCTTCGCCGGGATGCTGGCCAATTCCTTGAACGGCGACGTGGTCACCGCGACGACCGTCGAGACGGTGTTGCCCGACGTCCAGGCCTATTTCGACCGGCTCGGCTACATGGAGCCGTCCTCGGGCGAACTGTTCCGGCAATTTCTTCGAACTGGCCAGGGCGCCAAGCCGATCGTCGCCCTCTACGAGTCGCAGATCCCGGAGCATGTTCACCTGTACCCGAACGACACGGAAAAGATCAACCGGGACATCCGCATTCTCTATCCGCGACCCACCGTCTGGGCCACGCACCCCTTCATCGCCCGGACCGACAATGGCGAGTTGTTGTTGACCGCGCTGTTGGACCCCGACATTCAGCGGCTGGCGTGGCAGCACGGCCAGCGGCCGAACGTGCCCGGCGTGGAGATCGACCCGGACGCAGGGCAGATTCCCGGAATTCTGGAAGAGATCACGTCGGTGATCGACATGCCGGCGCCAAGCGTCATGTTTCGCATCAATGCCGTCATCGCGAACCCAGACCAACTGGCGCCGGCGCAGCCTTCTCTGGTCCCGGTAGCGAGTCCGGCGGCGGCCCTCACTGGGCACAAACGGACCCGTTCCCAGCGACAACGACTCGCGTGATCGGCGCCTGGGCGCCGTCCTACGGCGAACGAGCGGCGTCGACGAACGGGGTGGCCGCTGCCGCTGCCTGGGTTGGGGCCGCCGCAACCGGCACGCGAGCGTTGCCGCTCGCTTGTGACAACAAGATCGCCTCGATAATCGCCACGGTTTTTCGCGCCTCCTCGGGAGGGCATTGCGGCGGACGGCCGGTTTCCAGGGCCGTCAGCAAATCGACGACCGCCGCCTGCATCCCAGCGTGCGACCCCTTCGGCACGATTGGGCGAGAGACAACGCCGGCGTCGGTCGAGACGTGCAGCATCGCCCCCTGGTCGTCGGCGTGGATACGGCCGCGCTCGCAAATCAGATCGACGCTGACCTGCGCCACCGCGCGCTTCATCCCGCCGAGAAAGCCACGGACGCCGTTGTCAAAGGCAACATAGGCGTTGACGCCCGGTTCGAGGTCCGGGTTCCGGCCGCCATCGCCCCGGTACTCCGTGCCGTATGCCTCGAAGCCCGGTTCCAGCTCCGCCATCACCCAGGCCGGGTCGTCCTCGGCGAAGTAGCAGATCAGGTCGAGGAAGTGGCTTTGGTTGCGCCACAGCATCGCCCGCGACCCCCCGTAGTGGATCGTGACCTGAACAAGCCCGCCGATTTCGCCCGTACGTACGCACTCGCGCGCCGCGACGTAGCTCGGCATCCAACGGCGCGTGTGGTTGACGTTGACGACAACCCCATGGCGCCGCACGGCATCGATGAGGGCGTCGGCGTCGGCCAGGTTGGTCGCCAGCGGCTTCTCGGCAAAGATCGCCCGCACACCCGCCTCGGCTGCCGCGATGACGACCGACGCGTGCAGATGGTCAGGCGTCGCCACCGTCAGTACGTCGAGTTGCGCCGCGGCAAGCATCTCTCGATAGTTCGCGTACGTACGCAGTTCGGGCCAGGTTTTCGCCCATTCTTCGGCGAAGGAGCGGGTCGTGTCCGGATTAATGTCGCAGCCTGCGACAACACTGGCAGATGACACCGCGGCATAGGCCGAGGCGTGGCTGTACGGCGTGGCCAATCCGAGCACCGGATGCGAGGCCGCCGCCGCCGGATCGGCCGAGATCCAGCTTAGGCCGACGATGCCGACGCGATAGGAGGTCATATCTTCCCTTCTCTCCGTCAGCGTCCGACCGTGTTGGCCAGCGTGCCGAGCCGTTCGATCTTGGCCTCGACCTCGTCGCCCGCTTTCAAATACGTCTCGGTTGTGGCGCCCACCCCGCCCGGCGTGCCCATGCAGAGCAGGTCGCCAGGCTGCAACGTGATGAAGCGCGAAAGAAAGGCGATCGTCTCCGGGATGGTGAAGATCATCTCCCCCGCCGAGGAGTGCTGTCGCAGCTCGCCGTTGACCCGCAGCGCCATCTCGAGCGACGTCGGGTCGCCCGCTTCATCCCGCGTCACCAGATAGGGTCCGACCGCGGCGAAGCTGTCGCACCACTTGCCGAGCAGCCAGTCGAAGTACCAATCGCCGTCCCGTTCTTTTCGGCCCTCGGCGATCTTCAGGCTCCGCGCCGAGACGTCGTTGAAGACGACGTACCCCGCCACGTAGCTTTCGGCCTGCTCCTCGGGGATCGACTTGCCTGGACGCCCGATCACGGCCGCAATCTCGATCTCGTAGTCGAGGGTATCTGAGTCGACCGGGATGGTGATCTGGTCGCCGTGGCCGATCACCGCCGTGCCCGGCTTGATGAACGGGCGCGGCGTGATCGACGCCTTCTCGACCGGCGGCCCTCCTCCCTCGACGATATGCGACTGGTAGTTGCCAGCCAAGAGTAGAATCTTCGGCGGGTTCGGCAAGGCAGCCAGCAGCACCACCTCGCCTTCCGCCCAACTCGGCAGCCCGCCGCTCGCCGCCGCGTCCGCCACCTGTTGCGCCAGGTCGAGACCCGCCTCCCCCAACTTCAGCAGCGAGACGACGTCCGCGGGCAGGTCATGCCCGAGCGCGGCCCCGCCCCAGGCCAAATCGACGACCCGACCGTCGACCGCGATCCCGGCTCGTGCATCCCTGCTTTGCGGTGTCCGATACGTCACCAGTTTCACGCGCGTCCTCCGCTTCCTATGCCTGCCGTCGCACGACTTGCCCAGGCAATGCCCCGGTCGGTTTGCCGTCCGACACCACCGTTTGCCCGTTCACCAGCACCCGGTCGATCCCGACTGGCTCGCTTCGCGGTTCCTCCCACGTCGCCCGGTCGGCCACCGTTGCCGGATCGAAGATCACCACGTCCGCCCCGTACCCGGCCCGCAACAAACCCCGATCGGGGATGCGGAAGCGCTCGGCCGGAAACCCGCTCATCTTCCAGACTGCCTCCTCCAGCGAGATTGCCCCCATCTCACGCACGCAGAGCCGCGGCACCCGCGCGAAGCAGCCAAAGCCGCGCGGGTGGGCCGACTGCCCGTGGTACATCCCGTCGCTGGCAACCATCATCTTCGGATGGCGAGCCGTGCGGCGGATCGAATCGGCCTGGTACTCCGGAGTCGTGCCGTGGTGGTAGACCATCAGCGCGTACGGATGCTCCTCCTCAAGTATTTTCAGCGCGAAGTCGCCCACCGGCAGCCCCTCGCGCGCCGCGACCTCGATCAGCTCCTCGCCGATGTAGCGCCCGGTTTGCGTGCCGACGAAAACGACCCGCGCGTTGCCGCGTTCCACGGTGAGCTTGTGGTGTAGGTGATCGCGTAGCGTGCGGCGGGCATCCGGGTCCTTGAGTCGCTCCTGAATCGCGTCCGGCCCGCCCGCCGATCCCCAGCTCGGCAGCATCAGCGCCAGGTGCGTGCAGCCGGCCGGGTACATATACGACTCGAAGGTCAAGTCGCCGGCCCGCTCGGCCTCGTCCAATAGCGGTTCCGTCAGGTCGTTGACGTGCTCGTGGGAGATATGCACCGGGATATCGGCTTGCCGCCCAATCGCCATCGTCTCCCGCCAGGCCGCCTCGCGTCCGGCGTCGTTGTAGCGGATGTGGGCGGCGTAGATGCCGTCGTACTCGCGCGCCACCTTCGAGAGCTCGATCAGCTCGCGCGTGTCGGCAAAGGCGCTCGGCTGGTAGTCCAAACCGAGACAGAGGCAGGTCGCGCCCGCCTCCATCCATTCCCGCAGCGCCGGCTTCATCCGCTCGATCTCGTCGTCTGTCGCCGGGCGCGCCTCCCAGCCCATGACGCCGAGCCGGATCGCGCAGTGGGGCGCTTGCGGGAAGACATTCGCCGGCGTCTTCCCCGCGAAGATCGCCAGGAACGATTCGACCGTCGGCCAGTTGAGCGGCAAATCCGCCTCGCCATGCGAGAAGAGGGTCGTGTTCCAGAGCTCGCGCGTGCGGTCCGGCGAGAGCGGCGCCCAACCGAAACCGTCCGGCGCGGCAAGCTGCGTCGTTACCCCTTGCAGGACGCTTCCGTAGCGGTACGGGTTGCTCCGGTCGGCCAGCGCCACCTCGGAATGGACGTGGACATCGATGAACCCCGGCGCCACCACCTTCCCCGTCGCGTCGACGACCTCTCCCGCCGTCGCCCCCTCCAACCGGTCGACGACCGCGATCCGGTCACCATTAATCCCGATATCCGCCGCCCTCCCTGGCGCTCCCGACCCATCAATCACCATCCCGCTCTTGATCAGAACGTCGAATTCCACGCTCCCCTACCCTTCATCGCTTCGCAGCGCGCGGGCGTTCCCGTGCAACGCGTCATCCCACCTTCACCCGCTGGCCCGTCCGTGCCGATTCGTATGCCGCGTCGATCACGCGGAGCGCCTCGACCGCCGCTTCGCCGGGCGCGATTGGGTCGCGGTCCTCTTCGATGGCGCAAAGGAGATCGTCGATGATCGCCAGCGCCGTCGGTCCGTAGCCCGGCGCCTTTCGCATTTCGTACGTCGATTGCTGCGACATGACCGGATCGCGCGCGTCGCCGGGACCGAACCAGTTCAGCGTGCCGTCCGGTTGAATCCGGACCGAGCCTCCTGTTCCCCGTAGCGCTACGTACCCCTCGTTCCCCGGCCGCGGCAGCGCGTAGGCGTAATGGACCGTCCCGATGGCGCCGCCCTCGAACCGGATTGCCATCGAGACGACGTCCTCGACGTCGACCGGTTCGCGGCCGACCCGCCCTGTCATCGCCTGCACCTCGACGATCCGATCCCCGGTCAACCAAAGCAGCAGGTCGAGGTCGTGCACACCGAGCCAATGGAGGATGCCGCCCCCCATCAACTCGCGGTTGAAGATCAGGTTGTTCGGGTCGCGCACCGCCACCGACGACGTGACGAAGATCGCCTCGGTCGTCATCAGCCGCCCGACGCGCCCCGATTCGACCATCGTCCGCGCGTCCTGCCAACCCCGGCCGTAGCGCCGGGTCAATCCAATTGCGACCTTCACCCCTGCCGTCCGCGCCACCGCAAAGGCCCGCTCCGCCTCGGCCGCCGTCCGCGCGCCCGGTTTGTCCACCAGCAGATGAATCCCTGCTCCCGCCAGCCGTTCGATTGCGGCCGGAGCGTGCGCGTTCGGCAGCGTCACCAGCGCCACATCGGGCCGTTGTTCGCGAATCAGCGCGTCGAGATTGGTCGAGAACGGAACATCGCGCAGGCCCGCCGGCAGCACTGGGCTGAGCTTCGGGTCATGGAAGGACGGCGCGAGGCGTTCGCCCAGGGCAGGATTCGGGTCGTGCAACCCGACGATCTCGATCCGGTCCGGAAACTGCCCCAGGCTCTCGGCCCAGCCGGTGACGTGGTAATGATCGAGCCCGACGATGACAACGCGGTATGACGACACGTCTTATCCCCTCAGCGCGGAACCGCCGGTACCGGTGTGACATGCGCCCCATTGCGCCTCGGGGTCCGCATTGTCCCCTGCATGGGTAGGTGTGGCAACTACCTAGGCCGCGCCCCAGTCAAACACCACGCCGACCATCGAGCGATCGCCCTCGGCAAAGCGAGCCAGAATTGCCCCGATCTGTTCGGCGGGCACGACGTCAGTTACCAACTTGCCGATTGCTAGCCGGCCCCTCGCGGCCTGGGCGAGGGTGTAGGCGAAGTTCCCCTCGCGCGTTGCCATCCGCGGCGCCGGATCGGCAATCGATTCCGGGTCGTAGCCACAGCCGATGAGCTGGATCTTCTTGTAATGCAGCTTGCTTGGGAAGTCATAGGCCTGATGGAAGAGTTCCAACGCCAGGTCGGCGGGGGGCGGCTGGCGATAGATGCCCATCAGCGCGATTCGCGTGTAGTCCCGCGCCAGATCCATCGCCTGCCGCAACCCTGCCCAGGCGCCGGTCGTTTCCAGGATCAAGTCCGGCCCGTTTGGAGCGAGATAGACCGCGATCCGTTCCGCCGCGCCGGGGTCGTCTGGCCGCTCGACCAATCCCAAACCGAGACCGCGCGCAAAGGCGACCCGCTCCGGCGCGGTGTCAAGCGCCAGCACCCGCGCCCCCATCTGATCGGCCATCAACGCCGCCGAGGCGCCGACCAGCCCTTGCCCGACCACCACCACCGTTTCCGCCGCCGCGTAACCACCCAGGTGGAGTGCGCTGACCGCCCACCCGCTCAGGTAGGTGATGCTCGCGTCCCGTAGCGACAAACCGGCCGGCAAGCGATGCACCCGCCGCCCAGGGACGACCGCGTACTCCTGATGCCCGTTCCCCGTCATCGCCACCGGATCGCCCGGCCGCACGTGCTCGACGCCCGCGCCGGCAACCTCAACGATTCCACTCCCCATATAGACCGCTTCGCCACGCTGCCCGGCGCCATCCCGGCTGAACGACCCAGTGCGGTAGACGTGGACGTTGCTGCCCGGACTGAGCGCCGTATACGCCGTCCGCACCAACACTTCCCCAGCACCTGCCGCCGGCATCTCCTCCTCCACGACGTCGATTTGCCGCGGCCCCGTCACATACCAGTGCTTCACCCGTCCTCCGCCTTCCGCCTTGCCGCCCCGCCGCCTGGCCGCCTCACGCCTTCGCCCGCGGGTCGAGCGCGTCCCGCAGGCCATCGCCCATGAAGTTAATGCTCAGCACGGTCAGGGCGATCGCCGCGCCAGGACCGATCCAGACCCAGGGTTCGTTCACCAGCACCTGCAACGACTGCGCCGCGTTGAGCATGTTGCCCCACGACGGCGTCGGCGGCTGGATGCCGAGCCCGAGAAAGCTGAGCGCCGCCTCGGAAAGCATCGCGTTCGCCACCCCGAGCGTACTGGCGACGACGATCGGCACGAAGGAATTTGGCAGGACGTGTTGCAGCAAGAGGCGGCGCGGCCGCGCCCCGGCTGAGATCGCCGCCTCGATGAACGGTTCGGTCATCACCGACAGCACCTGCCCACGCACCAGCCGCGCCACCCCCATCCAACTGAAGAAGCCGAGAATGAAGATGACGTTCCAGGCGCTTGGCCCCAACATTGCAACCAGGATGATCAAGAGGACGAAGAGCGGGATCGACATGAAGATGTCGGTCAACCGCATGATCAGCGCGTCGGCCCAACCGCCTCGATAACCGGCAACCAACCCCAACACCATGCCGACGCCCGAGCTGATCCCGACCGCCGCTATCGCGACCGCGATCGAAACGCGGCCTCCGACCAGCACCCGCGTCAGGGTATCCCGTCCCAGCTTGTCGGTGCCCAGGGGATGGGTGAGGCTTGGCGGCTTCCGGGCTTCGGGGAGTTGCATTGCATAGGGGTCGTACGGCGAAACCCACGGGGTGACGACCGCCGCGACGGCGATCGCGGCGACGAAGACGAGGCCGACCATCGCCAGCCGGTGCCGCACAAAGCGCTGCCAGAACGATGGCCGCGTCCGCTCCCATAGCACACGCGTCGCATCCCTGATGGCGATCGATTGGCCCCGCGCGATCGAGCTCATCGCACCCGTATCCGTGGGTCGACGAGGCTATAGGCCACGTCGGCGACGAAACTGCTCACCACGACGACCAGCGTCACTGCCAGCGCCAGCGCCATGACGAGCGGGTAGTCCTTCTGGTTGGCCGCGGTCAACGCCAGAAATCCGAGACCTGGCCATTGGAAGACCGTCTCGATAATCACCGCGCCGCTGATCAGGTACGGCAGCCGGAAGGCGATCACGGTGATGATCGGGATCAGCGCATTCGACAGTCCGTGGCGCACGATCACGACCCGGTCGCGCAGGCCCTTGGCCCGCGCCGTCCGCATGTAGTCAGCGTGCAGCACTTCGAGCAGGCTGGATCGCGTGTAGCGGGTCAGCGCCGCCGTCAGCTCGAGTCCCAACGTTAGCCCCGGCAAGACGAGGTGGTGCAGGCGATCCAGGACCGGGTGCTGGGCGTCGGCCGAGGTTGCCCCGAATGCCGGGAACCACTGGAGGCGCACCGCGAAGACGTAGATCATCAGCAAGCCGAGGAAGAACCCCGGGATCGAGATCCAGGTGAAGGCAAAGAGTGTCGTCAGGTAGTCGATCCAGGAATACTGCTTGACGGCCGAAACGATCCCCGTGGTGACGCCCACCACGACTGAGACGACCAGGGCAAAGCCGACGAGTTGCAACGTGGTGGGCAGCCGGGTCAGGATAATGTCGCCGATCGGCTTGCGCGAGGTCAGCGAGTAGCCGAAGTCGCCGCTTACCGCCCTCCCCAGCCAGCGCGCATAGCGGATCGGGGCCGGCTCATCCAGCCCGAGCCGGTCTCGCATCCGCTCCTTCACGTCGTCGTCGACGAACGACTCCGGCGGAATCATCGCGTCCACCGCATCGCCCGGCGCCACCTCGACCATGACAAAGACCAACACACTGATCCCCAACAGGATCGTCAGCGCGTGGGTCAAGCGGTGGAGGAGGTACGTCCGCATAGGCGTCAGGCGTCAGGCGTCAGGCGTCAGGCGTCAGGAGGTTCATTCGTGCTCCTGTCGCCTGTCGCCCGTCG
>JBOGUE010000138.1:0-7420 GCA_050695955.1 Thermomicrobiales bacterium
GCCGGAAGCGGCGGCGAGGGTGGCGATGCGACCGCTTGGGACGGCAATGCCGCCGGTGGCGACGGTGGCGATCCCGGCGCCTACGATGGCACGGCCAGCGGTGGCGACGGCGGCGATGCGACAGCAGTGGAAGGCGACGCAACCGGCGGCGACGGCGGCGCGATGGCGGATGGCGGCTGCGGCACCTCTGTCAATGGCGACGCCTCTGGCGGCCAGGGCGGCGTCGGTGGCTATGACGGCTGCGACGTCGAGCTGGACGACGACGGCGATGGCTTCTACGATGTCGACTTCGGCGGCGGTGGTTGATCCACCCACGTAGGCAAACTGATTGGCAGCAAGACGGCGCCTGGTATTATCCGGGCGCCGTCATCTGTTTGTATGAGGCAATGCACTGCCATGGTAACGCTCGATCATACGCCGGGTCGTGACCACGTCGAAGCGCGGCTGCGCGATGATCTCATCGTCTGGCTGACGTCGGTGCGGGCTGATGGGCGGCCTCACATCGTACCAGTCTGGTTCCTGTGGAATGGCTCAGATCTGCTTATCTTAAGCAAGCCGGGCAATCAGAAGATCAAGAACATCACTCGCGATCCCCGCGTCTCGCTTGCGCTTGACGACTCGAAGTGCGGCCACGACGTGGTCATCTTGGAGGGCGAGGCTACGCTGCTCTCGGAACCGGCGAACGCGATCGCGCCTCCGGCCTACGCCAAGAAGTACGCCGCGCTGCTCCGCGAGATGAACTGGCCGCCAGAGGCAATGATCGAGGAGTATTCGCAGGCGATTCGCGTTCGTCCGACGCGATTTATCAGCTTCTAGCGACGCGTCAGAATCGCCACAGGATCGCGATCAGGGCGCCGAGACACAGGAAAGGTCCGTAGAAAAGCGATCGCACTTGCCGCCGCCGGAAGAGGACGGCGGCGACGACCGCGAGTCCGCCCATGGCGAACCCCAAGAAGAGCGCGGTCAGCACCACCGGCCAGCGGGTCATCGCTCCGATTGTGCCGGCAAGGAGGATATCGACGGTCCAAATAGGTGTGATCCGCGTCCGGCCAAAGGCCCAGCGTACGGCAACGAAATAGATCGCCACGCCGACCATGCCGGCCGCCGCGCCCAACAACGCATCGCCGATCGGTCCTAACCCTTCCAACGCGGCGAAGAGCAGACCCAGGGCCGTGCCCAGCACAAGCAGATTACTGAAGACCAGCCGCGAACGCAGGTCGATCAGCGCAATCAGCGTGAGCAAGACGGCGAAGGTCAGCGCCGCACCTTGGCGAAGCGGATCGTCGATGAGGCGTGCAGCCGCCGCAAAGTAGGCAGCGACCGCGATCTCGAACGGCAATCTGAGGAGCGGCTGGCGCCCCTCGCACGCCGGACAAACAAGACCGACCCCCAACCCATACCCCGGCGCCCAGGCCGGAGCCGGAAGGGCTGCCGCACAGCGCGCGCAGACTGGACCAGACAGCACTGGTCGGCGCGCGGCGAAGGCACTCGCCACGACCCAAATAACCGCGCCCACCAGCCAGCCGAGAACCGCGAGCGAGACGACGCCGGCAATGCTCACGCGCGGGCCGCTCGCGCGTGCAAGGCCGCCTCCAACATGAGCGCAACCGGCGGTGTCTTACCCGTCCACAGCTCCAGTGCCCTGGCCCCTTGGTGGACCAGCATCGAGAGCCCGTCGAGCGTCTGCAACCCCCGCTCTCGGGCGGCACGGAGCAAATCGGTGTCGCGATAGGTCAGATCGACGACGAGGCCGCCAGCCGGCAGACGGTCGAGCAGCGCCGGATCGAGTGGCACCTCACCCGGATGCCAACCAAGCGACGTGGCGTTAATCAGGATGTCTGCCTGCGACAGAGCCGCATGCTGTGCATCGACCTCAGGCGCCACGACCACTATCGGGATCGGGCTGAGCTCGGATGCCAGACGCGCGGCGCGCTCCCGACTCCGATTGACAACGCGGATAGTGCTGACGCCGACCTGTTCCAGCGCCAGCACCACGGCTCGTGCCGCGCCGCCCGCGCCGAGCACCAGCGCACGGCGATTCGCCGCGTCGGGGCACGCCTGATTCAACGCCGTGGCGAATCCATAGACGTCAGTGTTGTCACCTTTGAGAACGCCGTCCGCGGCGATGATAGTGTTGACCGCGCCCGCACGCGTTGCGATTGACGAAACTTCGTCCAGGTGTGCCATCACCGCCAGCTTGTGTGGCACGGTCACGTTTGCGCCGAGGGCGCCGGGGGCACGCAACGATGACACGCGGCGTGCCAAGGCATCGGCCGGCGTCTGCCACAGTTCATAGGTCGCTGGAATGCCAAGCGCGTCGAGCGCGGGCTGCTGCATCGCCGGGGAGATCGAATGCGCGACTGGATCGCCGATCAATCCAACGCGGAGACGCTCAGCATCGCCCACGCTCAACCGCCCGTGGACTCGATGGGGAGTTCTTCTTCGCCTTCTCCGCCGCCTTGGTCGGTCACCTGGGTTGATTCGAAGGGGTCACTGCCAGGAGCTGGTGCGTCCGCTTCTCCGGCGTAGAATGCAATGTTCTGTTGATGACTTGCATCGTCTGCTGCAAAGAGATGCCTTCCCGACTCGTCCGGGTGAGCAACGAAGTACCAAAACGGGCTCTCGGCCGGCGTAAGCATTGCTTGGATCGAATCAAGACTTGGGTTACAGATGGGACCAGGTGGTAAACCCGCATTGAGATACGTGTTGTACGGACTGTCAGTAGTCTCCAGCTGCTCTGGAGACGGCGCCGCCCACCATTCGCCATCCTGTTTCCCGAAGGCATATCTGACCGAAGGATCAGAATCAAGTGACCAATCCTCCGACCATCGCTTCAAGAAAACATCGGCGATGATCGGCCGCTCCTCGGCCACCCTTGCCTCTCGTTCAATTAGAGACGCGAACGTCAGGACTTGGTAGACGCTCAGACCCATCTCTTCTGCTCGCTGGCGCATTTGAGGGGTGAACTGTTCGTCGAACCGAATCAGCATTTTTTGGATGATGTCCTGCGCTGGCTCGTCCGTGCGGACATCATAAGTGTCAGGGAACAGAAAGCCTTCGAGTGAGCCAGGATTAACCTCGTTCTCGCGGCTCTCAAGGAAGTCGAAGTTGTCGGTGGGGAACTCTTCGACGGCCGCCATGAACTCATCGGCCGTGCCATTCCAACCGATTTCAACCAAGCGTTCTGCGATCTGTTCCGTGCGAAAGCCCTCGGGCACGGTCAGTTGGACAGTCTCGGCTTCTTCTTCGTTCGCCTCTTCCTCTTCCTCGTTTTGGCTCTCATCGGTCGATGCGGTGGCGGTCGAACCACCGGTGAGGATGTCGGCGATCTGCTCCGCCGACATGCCTTTCTTCAATTCATATCGCCCCGGCACCAGATCGGCATTCTTGACGCGAACAAAGCCCTCAAACGTCCATTCGTAGCGAATGAGCTCCCTATCTTTGAGCCCCCTGGTGACGTCCTCGATCGTATCCTCGTCACCGACGGTGAACGTATAACGACGGCCGATATCGTTCGGCTTCTGCTCGTCGAGGTAATAGTCGAAGGCGCGCGCGCCGCCGGCGACGATAAGCACGGCCACCACCGAGATCGTCACGATCTTCAATGCTTGGAGTACGATGCGAACCAAGAACTGCGCCTTTCCGTTGGCCTGGCTCGTGATCGGGAATGCCGCGAGGTAGCGCCGGCGCGTCAGGTGCGGAGCACGACCGGCAAGCGCGTCTGACGCTGGCGCACGGCCGTGTGGCCCGGCGCTCGCGGGAGGCCAGCCGTCATTGTAGTCCCCTCGCCAGCCTCCAACAAGAAGAACGCGCCTGACCCTGCTTCGGTGTCGGAGGCCGTCACGCCCGATGCGTCCAGGCTCGTCGTCGTCGCCGGACCCACCGCTGTTGGCAAGACGCATGCCGGCATCGAGATGGCCCTTCGTTTCGGCGGCGAGGTCATCAACGCCGACTCACGCTACCTCTATCGCGGCATGGACATCGGCGTCGCCAAGCCGAATATGGAAGATCGCCGCGGCGTTCCTCACCACCTGATCGACGTCGTCGAGCCGGACCAAGAGATGAGCCTTGCGACGTATCAGGCCATGGCCTATCAGGCGATCTCCGGCGTTGTCGCGCGCGGCCGCCTGCCGCTCGTTGTCGGCGGCACGCCGTTGTACGTCAATGCGGTCGTCGAAGGCTGGCGCATCCCGCGCGTTCCGCCCGATCCGGCGTTCCGGACGGAGATGGAGGAGATGGTCGAGCGACACGGTTTGTCCGTCCTTAGCGCCCGGCTCGCGGCGGTCGATCCGGTCACCGCGGCGCGGAGTGGAAGCAATCCCCGCCGTGTCATCCGCGCGCTGGAAATCTACAAGGCAAGCGGCCGGCCGATGTCGGAGCAGGAAGGCAAGGGTCCCCGTCCCTATCGAACGCTCGAACTCAGTCTGACGATGCCGCGAGACCAGCTCTACGCCGCGGTCGACCGGCGCGTCGACGACCAGATCGCCGGCGGTCTCGTCGAGGAAGTGCGGTTGCTGCTGGAAGGCGGACTCGCGCCGACCGCGTCCTCGATGACCAGCCTCGGCTACCGGCAGATCGTGCCCTATCTCGCGGGCACGATCACGCTCGATGAGGCGGTGCAGAGAATCAAGCACGCCACGCACCGGTACGTGCGCCACCAGCAGACCTGGCTCCGGCGCAATGCTCGGCTCGTTCCGATCGACGTGACTCAGCCGGATTGGGTCGAGCGGACAGCCGATCTTGTGGACGCGTTTCTGCGGACCCGTTAGCGGTCCATCCGGCAAGTCATCGACGGCTACGGGACCTCGGGTTGCAACCCAAGGCTGAACCGACGAAGCCGTGCCAGGGCTGAGAACGGTGACCTGCAAACGAGCAACTCGCTTGCCGGATGGACCAGGTAGGCTGTGTTTGAAGGCGCTAGAGGGACGGTCTTGCTCGGCACGACAAGCGAGAGGGTGTGGCACAGGCGACGAAGGCTCGGCACGACAAGGAAGAGGGCGCACGCGATAACGGCGGGCGGCCCAGCAGGACACAAGGGTAGAGACTCGCCATGAGGTGAGAGTGGGCGTTCGGCATGACGGAGGTTTGCATACGCGCGGAGGACCAAGCCTTTAGGTCCAGCACAGTCAACCTGAGTTGTTGAGCAAGAACTTCACTTTCTTGCGCGGGGTCGTATACTTACTGTGGGCGACGTCACAACGCTGCTTGCATTCTTCGTGGCGTCCATCCCGCTGGTTGGATTGTGCGGCGTATCGCAGATGTAGAGGAGAGCGCAATGTCAGAGCGAGATTCAGCGTTTGACAATCGAGGCTACGTCCATCCCGAGGTGCTCGTGACAACCGAATGGGTGGCTCAGTACCTGGACGGCTCGAAGGTGCGGATCGTCGAGTCGGACGAAGACATCCTGCTCTACGACATCGGCCATATTCCGGGCGCAATCAAGCTCGATTGGCACACCGACCTGCAGAACCCGGTGCGCCGCGACTTCGTCGACAAAGCGGGGTTCGAGGCGTTGATGTCGCGCGCCGGGATCGCCAACGACACGACCGTCGTCTTCTACGGTGATCGAAACAACTGGTACGCCTGCTACACCTTCTGGCTTTTCAAGTACTTCGGGCACGAGGATTGCCGGGTGATGGACGGCGGGCGGGCAAAATGGGAGGCTGAAGGCCGAGCATACACGCGGGAGGCGTCCTCCGTTCCGACGACCTCCTACACGGCGAAAGAAGCCGATCCGACGCTGCGCGCGTTCCGCGACGACGTGATGGCCTTGATCCAAAGCAATGGCGGCGCGCTGGTCGACGTGCGTTCGCCGCAGGAGTATTCGGGCGAAGTAGTGCACATGGTCGGCTACCCGCAGGAAGGCGCGCAGCGCGCGGGCCACGTCGAGGGCGCCCGCAACATCCCCTGGGGCAAGGCCGCCAACCAGGACGGCACTTTCAAGTCGGCCGAAGAGCTCACCGCGCTCTACGAGGGTGAAGGCGTGGGGAAGGATCGCGACGTGATCGCCTATTGCCGCATCGGCGAGCGATCGAGCCACACTTGGTTTGTCTTGAACTATCTCCTCGGATACCCAAAGGTCCGCAACTACGATGGCAGCTGGACCGAGTGGGGCAGCATGGTGAACGTGCCCGTGGAGAAAGACGTGTAACGGAGCGGAGTGACGTGGACCGGCAGGACTACATCGAAATTATTCTCGATCACTTCGAGCATCCGCGGAACAAGGGGCGGATGGAGGACGCCGACGTCCAACTCGGGGGCGGCAACCCTGGTTGCGGCGATCTGATCACTGTCTACCTCAAGTTCGGAGAGGACGGCCGGATCGAGAAGGCAAGCTATGAGGGCGAAGGCTGCACGATCAGCCAAGCCGGCGGCTCGATCATCGTCGAGATGATCGAGGACATGACGTTGGACGAGGTCAAGGAGTTAGGGACCGCGACGATGGTCGAAGAAATGGGCGAGGACGTTGTCAAGAGTCGCGTTCGCTGCGCCACGCTTGCACTCGGTACCGTGCAGGCTGCCATCGACCAGCACCTCAAGGCGCGCCGCCTCGCCAATGCTACCGCCTAGGATGCTTACCCGCGGGCAAGGCAAACGGGGCACGGCTTATCCGTCGTGCCCTGTTTGCTCATGGCGATTCGACCTTAGGCGCGCGAACTGGGCCGTGGCGACGCCGCGCGCTCCATACCGAGGAATGATCCGAGCAGGGCGCCCATCGCGCTGCCGGTGAGCGCGCCGGCCAACGTCACCATACCGCGACTGCCAAGCTCGTCGATCTGCGGACCAATGAGCCAGCCAATGACCGCACCGACGACGATGCCGACCCCGACGCCGTAGATGGCGCCACGCTCGGCGGCCTCGGCATGCGCACGATCCGCTTCAGAGCCGTCGAGCCACGCTTCAACGTCGACGGCATAGAGTTGGCCAAGGACGGCTCCGTACACTAGATGCAAGATCAGGTTGCCGAGGACTGGGAGGGGGCCAGCATCGATGCCGGCGCCAAGAAATCCGCCGCCCATGATCGGTAGGAACGCGATGACCGACAACGCCCAGGGCACGAGGGAGAAGAGGATTCCCTTTTTCCAACCGGGACCGTCCAGGCGCGGCTCGACCAGGTAGCCATAGACGCATGCCCAGATCAGACCCATGATCAGATTGAGGGCAATGGCAAGGGCGATTCCGTCGCGCGTGCTATCGGTCACTGGGTTGTGGCTGAGTGCCCAGAACCAGCGCTCGATTGTGGCGCCGTCGGCGACGCCGATCGCCCTCGTGAGACCGTACGCCGCCGCGATGACGACGGTCATCGCAAACGTGGCCACGAACCCGCTCAAGACGCTATCCGCAATCCAATCGGCCCGCCGATCCTCTTTTTTTGGCGCCTCATGCAAACCCGTGACTTCCCGCATGGCCATTATCGACC
>JBOGUE010000139.1:0-7037 GCA_050695955.1 Thermomicrobiales bacterium
CCTCCGGGAAGGTCCGCGAGGAACTGGTGATGGTGTCGGTACGCATCGCGGTCTCCTGCCGAGATCGACCAGTGACGTCATCGTTGGCGCCACGCGGGGCTAAAGCCACCGCGCTGACCGAACGAACCCGGCTGAAGCCGGCTAATAGGTACGCCCTCGTTCAGCCCTCTTTAGAGGGGTTCGTTCGGTCAGCCCGGCGTCTTTAGCGCCGGGCGATGCCGGAGACGACGATCAAAAGGAGCAACGCCTCTACGTTTCGCTACGACGCGGCGTTCTGAATCGCCTCGTCCGCTTGTTGCTTGATTGTCTCGACCCACTCGTCGATGTCGATCTCGCCGATCAGGTAGCGGTCACGATTCTGATTGTAAATCTGCAGGATCTCGGCGGCGGCGGTCGTGATCGAGTCCGACACCAGCTTGATGGCGGGATCGAAGATCGCTCGTTCGTAGGCGGCCACATCATAGAGCGTATCGCGGTTTTCGCCGAGGATACCGGAGACGACTGTTTCGTTGTCGGTGCCGGGGAAGGCGGGCTGCTTGCCGGAGAGCAGGTAGTGGTGCGCGCCCTCCACCAGCCGGAACCGGATCAGCGCCCACGCGGTTTCCTTGTTCTTCGCCCCCGGTGTCATCAGGATGTCGTTAGTGATCTGACCGGGGTTCCAGGGTTCGGCCACGTCCGCCGGCGCCGGCATCGGCGCGAAGGTGGTGACGAACTCGTGCGGAAACTGCTCCAGGTCGTTGACGTACCGCAAGACCCATGAGGAGGTGGGCCAGAGCGCGATCTGCTCCGTAAGAAAGACGTTCTGCTGGTAGACCTCCAGGTTCTGGGCGAGCACGTCGGTCCACGGGAAGGCGCTGCCCTCATCGATCATCGCCCGGTGCAGTTCCATATGCTGCCGGAAGGCCGGGTGGTCGAAGTTGGACTCCAGGCCACCCTCCTTGTACCAGTAGTCGGGACCGAGGGTGATCCGGGCGATGTCGGGGGGGGTGTATGTGCCGTAGACGCCGTCGCCGCTCAACTGCTGTGCTAGCGCCCGAAAGTCGTCGACCGTCCACTGGGCGGGCAACTCGACTTCGGCTTCGTCCAGGAACCGCTTGTTGGCGATCACGAAGTAAGGGTCGCGCACGGTCGGCAGGCTGAACAACCGGCCTTCGTGCTTGTAGAGCGCGTCGGTGCTCTGCGTCCAGGCCAGCACCGCCTCGTCGGCTTCGATGTACGACGTCAGATCCTCGGCCGCGCCTGCTCCGATCCGCTGCGAGGTGCGCGGAATCCCGTATGACTGATAGACGTCGATCTGACCGCCGCCCTGGAGGGCGGTGTCAAGCTGAGTGTTCCCGGTATCGTCGTTGACGTAGCGGGTATAGGTGGCTGAGATGTCGTCGTAAAGCTCGCTGAACCCGCCGACGAACGCGCCAGGGCCGTTCTCCTCCGGCTCGCCACCCCAGAAGGCGACGTCAACCGGTTCGCTCACCACTGGCGGCGTCGGCGCGGCGACCGGTGTGGCCTGGGCGGCAACCTCCGGTGCACGTGCAAATCGGCCGACGGCGGCCGCGGTCGCGGTGGCCGCGGCCCCGCCGAGGAACCGGCGGCGGTCGAGTCTGTTTTTGCTGGTCGATCGAGGGGTCATCGTCGTCTCCTCCGTGGCGTCATCGCGTGGGCAGCCATTGCCCCGATGGTCGGCTTCGATCCGTCGAGTCCCTGGTCTCTGGCCGGTGGCGACCGGGGTCGAGTCCGGCGAAGTATCATCGGTCTACCTCCGTGATCGGAGGAGGGCGGCGCCCTCCCGAAAGGCGTAAAACGAGGGTTTGGGTCGCTCGTCGACGTCGACCAACCCCCAATTGCCGGTCCCTGGGCACTCCTCGCTGCCACAGAGCCAGCAGCGTGGCGCGTCGTTCCAGCGCCAGACGAAGACCCCGATGATGCGGGGATCGGTCGCGAAGATCTCCATAGAGCGTGCAATGTACTCGGCTTGGTCTTCGGGCGTGTGCTCGTGGTCGCCCCAGGTCCGCTGCCAGCCGCGCCAGCGACAGCGGTCGTGGGCGGACGTGAACGGATGGTCGCGCGTCTGCTCCGCGGTCAGCGTGATCCCTTTCGAGGCCCATCCGAACTCCTGGATGACGATCGGCTTGTCGGTGATCGCCGCGAGTTGGTCCAGTTTCTCCGGCCAGCCCTCCGGCGCCATGTAGCCGTCGGCCCCGATGTAGTCGAACTCGACCGTGTCGTTCGGGAAGAGCCGGCGGTACATCGCCATCGCGACGTCGCCGAACCCGGCCATGTTGACGCCGACGAGCGCGCCCGGGTTGCCCCGCTTGATGCCGCGGCCGCCGCGGGCGAGGAACGCGACGCCCTGCTCCGGTGGCAGTCCGCCGTTCCAGAAGGGGCGATTCATCTCGTTCGCCACCTGCCAGGCGTCCGCGACGCCTTGAAATCGTGCCGCCAGCCAAGCGCAGACCTCCTCGTAGAAATCCAGATACGCCGCGCTCCCCATCGGGCCGCCCCAGTCTGGGAAGTGGCCGCCGATGTCTGGATCACCGCCGGGGAAGGGCGAGTATCCCATCACCTTCAGGCCGTGCCGTTCAAGCCGCTCGACTTCGCGTTCCTGCGCCTGGAATTCGGGGGTCGTGGCGCTCATGCTCGCGTCGGTGAAGGGCGTGCGGAACCCCATGCGGACCCACGCGATCCCGGCCGCCTTCATGAGGTCGAAGTCCCGTTCCGGCCGGGCGTTCTCGCGCGGGCGCGACTGCGCGGCGGCGCCGATCATCATGCGCGGGCACTCCTTTCGAGGACGATTGCGAAGGCTAATTCGCCGGTGTCGCTGTCGTGGCGCTGCCCGTCGTGATCGATGACGCCGAAGCGGAAGCGGAACGGTCCGCGCGGATCGGCGATCGGCACGCTAAACTCGAAAGGGAAGTGCGGGCAGATTTCCTCGTGCCACCCGTCCGGCGTTTCGTAGGTGAGAACGGCCGACTCGACCTGTTCTGGTGTGGCGGTGCTGAAGACATAGGCGACCGCGTCCTCCGGACCCATCGCCACGGCGGCGGCCCGCACGGTGCCGAGCCGTTCGTCGTCATGCACCAGCGTCACGAGCGCGTTCGCCGTGTCGCCGGCGGAGCCGTAGCCGTGCAGGGGTTCGTCAATCCGCGTGCCGTGGATAACGAGCGCCGTCAAACCGTGCGCCGGCGTCTCCACCTCTATCGCTCCGGCGCGCATCGATAGCCGGGCAACCGTGCCGTCCGCCCGGTGAAAATCGACCGGCTGCTCCCCGTTCGAGTCGATGCCGAGCCGCGCGGGATCGACGCGAACCACCGACGAGACCGGTTCCGCCGACGTGTTGCTGAGGGCGATGAAGAACCGGTCACCGGCCTGGGCGGCGATCCAGTTGAGGAGGTCGGAACCGGGGTCGACCACGCCGGCGGGCATCCAGAGCCAGGCATCGTGGCCGCAGAAGCGGCCGGGCGCGTGGCCATAGAGGTGGTGCCGGAATTGCACGTAGGAGTCGTCCCGCACTGCCGGGAAGTCGATTGCGCCGCCGGAGCGATCCCGCGCCTGCTCGACCAGATAGTCGAGGGTCAGCCCGATCTGCGGCAGGATGTGGTGGTAGTAGATCAAGGTCAGCGCCATCGGACCGAGGTACGGAAAGTCAGGCTTGAGATGGGCGACGATCGGAACCTTCTGGTAGTAGCCGGGGTAGTTCGTGAAGCGCCCTGTGATCCCATTGTCAGCCAGGTCGCGGAAGAGCTCGTCGCCGGTGAAGCGGGCCAGCCGCAGCAAGTGGGCCGCCCAACCAGGGTTCTGGACCATGCGGCCGCGGAAGGTACACCAAGCCTCGAATGTCATGCCGACGGGCGAGACGACCCACGCCGGCACGGTCTCCTGTGTGACATCCGCAACGCCTCGGGGGTAGGTGACGGTATCGGTCGCCCAGCGGTGATCGTGCCAATAGTACGGGACGTCAGCCGCGAGTCGCTCCGGCGACGTTGTGGTCGTTTCGGCGTCAGGGGGAGGCGTTGGTCGGGTCCAGAGCAGGGTCACGAACCAGCGGGCGCCTATGGCGGCCCCGTCGAGATATCGTTGTTCGCCCGTCGCTTCGTACAGATCGAGCAGGCTGATCCAGTCCGACCCGATGTGGATCGAGAATCGCTGCCCCTCGACGAGGTCCGTTGCCGGCGTCTCGATCCGCTCTGCCAGGTAGGCGTCTGCCTGCTCGCGCGCCCGGTCGAGATGGCGCTCCTCGCCGGTCAGGTGGTAGAGGCTGAGGCTGACCTGGAAGGCGGAGCGGCGGATGTAAAAGTCCTGAACGCCCTCGCCGCTCTCGCGGGCGAGACTACCGAGCGCGGGCGTGTAGCCACGGGCTAATTGTGCGAGGGCGATGAGCACCGGCGCATCCCAGGCGGGACCGCCCAGATCCTCGAAAGCCTGACGCACGTGATGCTGGCCGACGGTCTCGGATCCAATGTCCCAGGTGAAGCCGTAGTGGCTCCGGCTGAGGGAAAACTCGATGGTCGGCAGCGCCCGCGTGCGCAGAAGCTCACGGTCGCCGGTGACGAGGGCGGCGCTAAGCGCGGCGCCCGGCGAGGCGAGCTTGACGCCGTTGCGGTGCTCGATGTTGAGCAGTCCTTTGCCACGCTCGCTCCAGCCGCCGAAGTGGTCGTCTTTCAGCAGGCCAGCCATGTTGTGGAACGCGTCCGTCAGGGAGCCGTAGCGGTTCTCGCGGTAGGCACGCAGTCCATAGAGGTCGCGGACGAGCGAGCGGTAGGCCGTCCACCAGTCGCCGGTCGTCGCTTGAATCTGCAACCGGAACCAGGTCGTTTCCCCGGCACGGAGGTGTGAACCGGCGCAGCCCAGCACCGGGACGAAGATATGCGGCTGAAGCTCGCCGGCCTGGTTCAGCGCGCCGATGGCGTAGCGGGCGTCGGAGAGGTCACGCCAATCCCACGCCGCGTCGACCGGGTCGGCCGCGAGCGCCCAGGTCAGCGGGCGACCATCGATCGCCGTCTCCAGCAGCGCCGCCGGCAGCGGCAGATGGGTTTCGGGCAGGACGCCGGGGACGACCGGGAATCGTCGCTCGTTGAGGAACGGGCCGGCACAGATCGCGCGCACGGCCTCTGGTGGCAGACCGGCGAACGCCCCGAACCCAACCGAGTACCACCCGTCGCGATTGGGCATGTAGGCGAAGGAGACCGCGATTCGCCCGTCGCCCGTCAGTTGCCACGTCGTTTCAAGCGAACCAACCGCCGACGTGCAGCGCACTGTTGCCGTATCAAGCTGATCGACGCGATCCAGCTTGATTTCCCGGCACTCGCCGGCATTGAAGACATCCGGCCCACCGTCGAGCCGGTCGGTGTGGAAGAGTGCGAAGTTCGTCTCCTCCTGCCCGGGCGCCCATGCCGGCTGCACCGTCGGCGGCTCGGCCCGCTCGGTGCGGAGGACGAGCGGCCGCAGCGGGAACGGCCGGTCGTGAATCGGCTGCCAGCCGTTGTCCGTTTTCAGCCGGATCTCGTAGGCGACGCCAGCCGCCGCGCCGTGGCTGGCGAGGAAGAAGTCGATCTGTATCGAATCGCCGGCCAGCCGAGCCGTGGGCTGCATCGTCATGCCATGCTCCCTTCGCCGCCGGAGGCCACGAACGCAAGCGACCCGGAGCGCCAGCCGCGGCGCAGACCGGGGCGCAGTACCGCCGCCGCGGACTGGATGTTCAATCCACCGTCAACCGCGAGCGTTACGCCGGTGATGAAACTCGCTTCGTCCGAGGCGAGGAAGGCAACAGCGGCGGCGACTTCATCCGGTTCGCCGACCCGGTCGAGTGGATAGCACTCCGCGGCCCAGCGCGCTTCTGCCGGATCGGCGTCGAGCGCCGCTCGGACACTCTCGACCGCGATCAAGCCGGGGTTGACCGCGTTGACGCGGATGCCGCGCGGACCGTATTCAAGGGCGAGCTGGCGTGTCAGGGCATCGACACCGCCCTTCGCGGCGCTGTAGGCTGGCAGGCCCGGCGCGTGCATGACGCTGTTGACCGAGGAGACGTTGACGATCGCCCCGCCGGCGGCCGTGCGCAGCATGGCAGGGATGGCGTACTTCGCGCCGAGGAAGACACCCTTGAGCCCGACGTCGACCGTGCGATCCCATTCGTCTTCAGCGAGGCTGTCGGCGGGTGATGCCGGGTGGACGTAGGCCGCGTTGTTGACCAGGATGTCGAGACGGCCGAAGCGCGACACGGCGCTATCGACCATGGCCCGCATGTCGGCGTCGCGAGCGACGTCTGCCCGAACGGTCGCGGCCTGCCCGCCGAGTTCGCGGATGGCCTCCGCCACCGCCTCCAGCCCGCGCAGATTCTTGTCGGTGGCGAGGATCAACGACGCGCCTTCCCGCGCGAACCGGAGCGTCACTGCCCGTCCGATCCCGGTCGCCGCGCCGGTCACGAGCGCGACCTTGCCCTCCAACCGGCGGCATGCCTCACGATCGCGCGTCATGCCCCATCTCCGGCCGCGCGCCGTAGCGCCGCTTCGTCGAACGTGATCCCCAACCCTGGTCCGTCCGGGACGCGCAGCATTCCACCCTCTGGATGGAGCGGCGCGGTGAGCAGGTTGTCGCCAATCGGGGTCGGCGTGCTCGAAAACTCGAAGATGAGGAAGTTGGCGCTGGCGGCGGCGAGGTGAGCGGCGGCGGCGACGTGGACCGAACTGCCCATGCTGACGTGCGCCGCCCATTTGACGTTGTAGAGACTGGCGGTCGTCGCAATCCGCCTGCCCTCCGAGATGCCACCGGCGCGGCAAATATCGGGCAACAACACGTCGGCGGCGCGGTTGTGGAGGCGGGCCGCGATCTGCCAGCGCGTGCAGTCGGTCTCACCGGCGGCGACGGCCATGTCGAGCGCCGCCGCCAGCCGGGCGTAGCCATCGATATCCTCCGGCGGCAGCGGATCCTCGAACCAATAGACGCCCATCGCTTCGAGCTTGCGACCGACGTAGAGCGCGTTCTCGGAGGAGTAAGCGCCGTGGGCGTCGACGAGGAGATCGGCCTTGCCACGCACAGCGTCGGCG